>JBAZGP010000023.1:0-18838 GCA_041652835.1 Lutibacter sp.
GTCCATCGTGTCCGCATTTATGTGAAACACCTGAAATTGTTGAAGAATGCTCAAAAGTGTTTATTTCTTGTATGGGCAAAGCATCTAATTCAGCCCTAAACATCACCGATTTTCCAGGTTTTCCACTATCAAAAATAGCCACAATACCAGTTCCTCCAATATTTTCAACGACCTCGGTAGGCTTGCAACTTTTTAAAAATTTGGCAACGCTTTTCGCAGTATTGTACTCTTTTCCAGAAACTTCCGGATTTGCATGCAACATTTTACGAAAGGTTACGAGATCAGTTAATAGTTCTTTATTTAGAGTTGATTCCATTTGTATTATTTTTTACGCTTTTCGAATTCGTAACAATTATTGATAAAATTTCCTAAGGAAAATTGAAACTAAAAATAACATAGAAATCAAAAATTACGAATTAGGAAGTATGATTGTCTTTGGCAAATATAACCCGATTTTGATAGAGTTTAGTCTGTAACTGTTAATGATTTCCTTTTTTAATTTAAAAAAATGACCAAAAGGAAAGGAATTTTATACCGCATTTGAATGTTTAATTGGAATGAAAGACAGCCGAAGAGGTTTTATTTAAAAAATTACGTCTCTGTTAAAGTCCTTTTTTATACTTTTATAAATAAAATAAAATGAGTTTTTTACCTGAAAAAATAGACCAATATGTTGTGAATCATTCCCAGAAGGAACCGGAGCTTTTACAACAATTAAATAAGGAAACTTGGCAAAAAGTATTAAATCCAAGGATGTTGAGCGGTGATTATCAAGGTAGAATTTTGTCGATGATTTCCAAATTAATTCAACCAAAATCTATTTTAGAAATTGGAACTTATACGGGTTATTCCGCTTTATGTTTGGCTGAAGGTTTGCAAAAAAACGGACAGCTTTTCACCATTGATAAAAATGTAGAATTAGAAGGTTTTGCAAAAAAGTATTTTGAACAATCACTTTATAATTCACAAATAAAACAATTGGTTGGAAATGCGCTTGATATTATTCCAACATTAAATGAGAAGTTTGATTTGGTTTTTATTGATGCGGATAAAGCAAATTACAGCACTTATTTTAAAATGATTATCGGAAAAATGAATTCAGGCGGTGTTATTTTATCAGATAACGTGTTGTGGAGCGGAAAAGTTATTGAAAAAATTGAACCCAATGATAAAGATACCAAAGCTTTGGTTGAATTCAATAAAATGTTAAATAATGATGATAGCGTTGAAACAATTTTACTTCCAATCCGTGATGGATTGTCAATTAGCAGGGTAAAATAAGTTCAAATTAATTTTTCCTTTTAACAGTTCCGTTTGGGTCTTCTTCAGGATCTTTAATTTCTTTTTCGGGCGTTGGAGAAGCCCCTGCAACATTCTTAACTTCTTTTACTGGCGCTTCGGAATCAGCGTCAAGATTTTTAACTTCTTTCTCGGAAGTTTTGGAATTCTCAACAACAGTTTTAACTTCTTCGGGTTTTGTGGAATCTGTTGAAGTTTTTTCGATTCCTTCAGAAGAAGCGGGAATGTCAGTTATTTTATTTTTAACGTCTTTTATGGATTTATTAAAATAACTTACTAAATTTCCATCAGCATCTTTTAGTGGATTTATGGATTTCTCTAAATCGGTTTTAATTTTTTTTACTGGATTAGAGAAATCATCAAAATTATCTTTTATTCTGTTTACTTCCTTTCTAACTTTTGTGGCAACATCAATATCAAGATTGTTTTTTTCTGCGCTGCTTTGTATTTCCCGTTTAATATCGTTGGTTGCATTTTTTATCTGGCGCATTCCCTTTCCCAATTCACGAGCAATTTCTGGAAGTTTATCCGCACCAAATACCATAACAACTACCAAAAGAATTACAAAAATCTCGCCTCCGCTGATAAATAACAACATATTCAACTATTTAGAGCACAAAGGTAATTAAAAAACAATTCAAAGATTAAAACTTAAACAGGGTTGGAAATAATTTAACAAAAAAAATAAAAGTTAAAATGCAGTTATTTTTTGGTAAGCATTCTTTTAATTTCATTCAGTTTCATCAAAGCTTCAATGGGCGTTAAAGTATCAATATTGGTGGAGAGAATTTCTTCTTTTATATTTTCCAACAAAGGATCATCCAATTTAAAAAAGCTCAATTGCAACTCGTTTTCCGAAGCCGTTTTTAAGGTTTCTTTTATGTTGGAATTGGTGTGGTTTTTTTCGAGTTGCTTCAACATTTTTGAAGCCCTGTGAATAACTGAAGATGGCATTCCTGCTAATTTTGCCACGTAAATACCAAAACTATGTTCGCTGCCTCCAGGGACTAATTTTCTCAGAAAAACCACTTTATCTTTCAATTCTTTTACTGAAACGTTGAAGTTTTTTACACGTTCAAACGTATTGGTCATATCATTTAATTCGTGGTAATGCGTTGCGAATAATGTTTTTGCTTTTGATGGATGTTCATGCAAATATTCTGCAATGGCCCAAGCAATTGAAATTCCGTCGTAAGTGCTTGTTCCTCTTCCAATTTCATCTAACAACACCAAACTTCTTTCAGAAATATTATTTAAAATACTCGCGGTTTCATTCATTTCAACCATAAAAGTGGATTCACCCATGGAAATATTGTCACTGGCACCAACGCGTGTAAATATTTTATCCACAACCCCTATTCGGGCGTTTTGTGCCGGCACGTAACTTCCCATTTGTGCCAACAACACAATTAAGGCGGTTTGACGTAAAATAGCCGATTTACCGCTCATATTGGGACCGGTAATCATAATAATTTGCTGAAGGTTTCGGTTTAAAACCACATCATTGGCAATGTATTCTTCGCCAATAGGCAATTGCTTTTCTATTACTGGATGCCTGCCGTTTTTAATTTCTAAATCGGTGCTTTCATCCAATTGCGGACGCACATAATTGTTTTGTTTGGCCACTTCGGCAAAAGAACTTAAACAATCAATTTGGGCAATTAATTGGGCGTTTAACTGTATGGGCTGAATAGCATCCAACATTGAACTGATGAGTTCTGCAAATAATTCCTGTTCCAGCTTTCCTATTTTTTCTTCAGCGCCTAAAATTTTGGTTTCGTATTCTTTTAATTCCTCCGTAATATAACGTTCGGCACTAACCAAAGTCTGTTTTCGAATCCAGTCTTCAGGAACTTTGTCTTTATGTGTATTTCGAACTTCAATATAATAACCAAAAACATTGTTGAAGGAAATTTTTAAGGAAGAAATCCCTGTGCGTTCAATTTCTCGCGCTTGCATATTGTCCAAATAACCTTTTCCTAACGTTGAAATGGCGCGTAACTCATCCAATTCAGCTAAAACGCCACTTGCAATGGCATTTCCTTTGGCAATATTTACGGGAGCATCTTCATTTAGGGTATCGGAAATTTTTTGACGAATGGTGGTGCAGCTTTGCAATTGTTCGCCAATGAGTTTCAAGGATTCATTGTTGCTTTTTTCGGCTGCTTCTTTTATGGGAATTATGGCATTCAATGAATTTTTGAGCACAATAACTTCTCGCGGATTTATTTTTCCTATGGCTACTTTTGAAATTAACCGTTCAATATCGCTAATTTGCTTTATTTGATAGGTGGTCAATTCAAAAAAATCGTCATTGTCCATAAAATATTTTACAATATCATGGCGTTTTTTAATGCGATTAAGGTCTTTTAATGGCAATGCCAACCAGCGTTTTAGCAATCTTCCTCCCATGGGCGAAATGGTTTTATCGATCACTTCCAAAAGTGTAACAGCATTTGGCGAATTGGAATGATACAACTCTAAATTGCGAATGGTAAAACGATCCATCCAAACATAGTTTTCTTCGGAAATACGATTGATGACTGAAATATGACCTAATTTGTTGTGCTGCGTTTCCGAGAGATAATACAAAACGACTGCTGAAGCTATAATGCCTTCTTCCAATTCTTCAATGCCAAAACCTTTTAGGGTTTTTACTTTAAAATGGTTGGTTAAGGATTCGTTGGCATATTCAGGCTGAAAAACCCAGTCTTCCAAATAAAATGTGTAAAATCGGTCGCCAAAAATTTCGTTGAATTTGGCTTTGTGCTGTTTCTGAACCAAGACTTCACTCGGACTGAAATTTTGTAACAGTTTGTCTATATATTCGGTATTTCCTTGAGCAGTTAAAAATTCACCGGTGGAAACATCTAAAAATGAAATTCCAAGCAATCTTTTTCCAAAATGAATAGCCGCCAAAAAGTTATTGGTTTTGGATTGTAAAACTTCATCGTTTAAGGCAACGCCGGGAGTAATCAATTCGGTAACACCGCGTTTTACAATGGTTTTTGTCATTTTCGGATCTTCCAACTGGTCACAAATGGCCACACGCATTCCTGCTTTTACCAATTTTGGCAGATACGTATTTAATGAATGATGCGGAAATCCGGCCAAAGCGGTCTCAGTTTCACTTCCCGCACCTCGTTTGGTTAAGACGATTCCTAAAACTCGTGCTGCTTTTTTGGCATCTTCACCAAAGGTCTCATAAAAATCTCCAACCCTGAATAACAACATCGCATCAGGGTATTTTGCCTTAATCGCATTGTATTGTTTCATTAAAGGGGAGACTTTCTCGATTTTTGATGCCAATTTTTTAAGAATTTCGTTAGTTTTGCGAAGTTACATTTTAATTGAAAGATTGAAAAATTTAATTATTGAAAGATTAAACAATTGGATAATTAAGCAATGAGGCATTAGGCAATTAAAGAAAAGAGAATAGCGAATAGCGAAAAAGTTCAAGACAAAAGTTCAATTAATGGAAATAAACAACTTTTGTTACTAATCAGTATGATAATGACCTGTAATACAAATATTTAAATTTAACCGCAATGTACGCTAAGAAAATAGCAATGGACGCAATGTCATGTAAATCAAATATATTCAATATTGCGATCTTTGCTTTTTCTTTGCGACCCTTGCGGTAAAAAAATAACAATATAACAATCAATTAGCTTTAAAATATTAACATACTGATTATTTACCAACTTTCAAACTTTTAACTTTTTTACAAATAAACAGTTAAACAAATAAACGATAGAATATGCGTAAATTAAAAAACAGTGAATTGGAACGATTGGATGTTGAAGCGTTTAAAAAAATAGCTAAAATTCCTTTGATTGTTGTGCTGGACAATATTAGAAGCTTGAATAATATTGGGTCGGTTTTTAGAACAAGTGACGCTTTTTTAATCGAAAAAATATATTTATGTGGCATAACAGCCCAACCGCCGCATAAGGACATTCATAAAACAGCTTTAGGCGCAACGGAATCTGTTGATTGGGAATATGTTGAAGATACTTTAACTTTGGTTGAAAAGTTAAAAGTTGAAAAGTTGAAAATTATCGCTATTGAACAAGCCGAAAACAGCACCATGTTGCAAGATTTCAAGATTGAATCCAACCAAAAATATGCGGTTATTTTTGGAAATGAAGTAAAAGGCGTGCAACAAAAAGTGGTTTCGGCATCAGATTTTTGTGTTGAAATTCCGCAATTTGGCACCAAACATTCTTTGAATATTTCGGTTAGTGTGGGCGTAGTGATTTGGGATTTATTTAAGAAATTTAGATTTTAGTTTCAGGTTTTCCTATCCCCAGCCCTTTTCTAAGGAAAGGGAGTTTGATTGTGACACTAAAGAGAGCCGTTTTAACGTGTTTTTATAAGATTTGTGCGACCTAAGAACCCGAGATTTTTCCGTTGTAACAAATTTTTATTGATTGTTTGTATGTTTGTTTTAGTTCAAATTTAAGCATAAATTTTATGAGGTGTTGGCAACAGTATTTTTTATTCTACAATATATTCTTGTACTAAAACATCAGTCGGAATATTTAAAGAATCACTTATTTTTCTAATCATTTCTAAAGTCAATTTTCGTTTTTTATTTAAAATCTCACTTACTCGACTTTTAAATCCAACAAGTTCAGCAAGGTCTTTTTGTTTCATTCCCATTTGTTCCATTCGGAATTTAATGGCCTCAATTGGATCAGGCATTCCGATTGGGAAATTTTCATTTTCATATTTGTCAATTAGAATAGTAAGGATTTCAAGTTCATCTCCTTTTTTTGTTCCTTTTGTTGCGCCAAAAATCAGTTCAAGTCTGTTAAGAGCTTGTTGATAATCTGTTTCGTTTTTTATAGGTTTAATTTCCATAATTATAATTCGTTAGCATTAATTTTATCATATTCTGCGTGAGTTCCAATAAATAGTATCCAAGATATTTGAAATTCAAAGTTCATTTTAACAATCAACCTATAATTATTTCCTTTAATATTGAAAACTATCTTATTGTCTTTTAAAACACTTGCACTTGGATATTCAACTTTTAATTCATTGATGTTTTTCCAGGATGCTTTTTCTGTTTCACGAAACCACGCCTTTAATTGCTGTTCACTATCTGCGTGTCTTTCCCAAAATTCTCGTAGTGTTCGTCTTGATATTATTCTCACATGTTATTCTTTTAATAATGCAAATATAGTAAAAAGTTCCCAATTTGGTAATTTATTGTGATTTTTTATTGTTGCCAACTTCTAATATTCCAAACTCATGATATTTGCTATTAAAAATTTTAAAACTTAACCGCAACGGGCGCAAAGAAAAAAACGCAAAGCGCGCAATATTGTCTTTGCTTGATTAAAATATTTTTAAAATCGTAAATGAAATTGCATTAAGGATTGCCCTTCGACTCCGCTCTGGGTAAACTGATTGTTTGAGCTCTTTTTATTGTTGGAAACAATTAAAAATCGAGTGCGAAAAGCCTGACCCGCCAGTTGGCGGGGAATGCCCAAAGTTTAAAATCCTAAAATCATTTTTGCTATCCAAAAATAAATTAAAATTCCGAAAATATCGTTGCTTGTTGTGATAAAAGGACCTGTAGCCAATGCAGGGTCTATTCCTGCTTTGTTTAAAAGAATGGGTACAAAAGTTCCAATTATCGAGGCGATAATAATTACTGAAACCAAGGAAATAGCAACGGTAAGTCCAACTTTAACCTCGAAGCCTAAAAAGTACATACCTGCAGACATTAAAATAGCAGCAAGCGCCAATCCATTCACTAAGCTTAAAGAAACTTCTTTCAAAAGTCTTTTCAACCAAGGATCTTTTAAAGTATCATTTGCCAAACCTTGAAGAATAATTGCAGAAGATTGTACACCAACATTTCCCGCCATAGCGGCGATTAACGGCGTAAAAAAGAAAAGTTCTTTGTATTCTACCATCGCAGATGAAAATCCGCCTAAAACAGAAACACTTACAAATCCACCCAAAAGGGCTAAAATGAGCCACGGTAAGCGCGCTCTTGATAATTTTCTAATGGTATCATCGGCTTCAACATCTTTTGAAATCCCGGCAGCCATCTGATAATCCTTTTCAGCTTGCTCCTTAATTACGTCAATAATGTCGTCAATAGTGATTCTTCCTGCCAAACGACCAACTTTATCAACAACAGGAATGGCTTCTAAATCGTATTTTTGCATGATTCGCGCCACATCTTCGGCTTTATCATCAACATGCACAAAATCTATTTTTCTTATAAAAACATCTTTTATGGCAGTTTTTGCTGAGGTTGTCAATAAATCCTTTAAAGACAAACGCCCCTTTAAGATGTTGTTGTCATCAACTACATAGATGGAATGAACGCGCGGCACTTCTTCTGCCTGGGCGCGCATTTCCCTAATACAGGTAAGCACATTCCAATTTTCGTTTACTTTTATAAGCTCTTTTGCCATTAAACCACCAGCAGAATTTTCATCATAACGCAACAAATCCCTAATGTGGTTGGCATGCTCCTCGTCTTCAATATGGGAAATTACCTCTTCTTGTTGTCGGTTGGTTAATTCGGAAATTATATCGGCAGCATCATCAGTATCCAATTCAGAAATTTCTTCTGCAATTTCTTTGGATGAAAGTCCGCCCAATATTTTTTCACGGGTGTCTTCATCCAGTTCGGTAATAACATCAGCAGTAACATCGCTGTCTAATAATTTTATTAAATAGATGCCTTCTTCAACAGTTAATTCCTCAATAATTTCAGCAATGTCGGCATAATGCACCTCTTCCAGCTGCATTAAAATTGCCTCGTTTTTACCGTCAGCAATTAATTGCTGGATTTTATCGATGTATCCTGTTGTTATGTCAAATGACATCGTTTTCTATTTTAGAAGTCAGACTTATAAATTCTTGTACAGATAATTGTTCTGGACGTTTATTAAAAATAGGGTTTTCTCTTAAATTATCGGATAAATTGAGTGTTTTTAAACTGTTTCTCAATGTTTTTCTACGCTGGTTGAAGGCGGTTTTTACAACAGTATAGAACAATTTTTCATTCACTGGCAAGGTATAATTTTCTTTTCTGGTCAATCGGATTACACCGGAATCCACTTTTGGAGGTGGATTAAAAACGCTGGGCGGAACCGTAAATAAATACTCAACATCATAAAATGCTTGAGTTAAAACCGATAAAATTCCATACACTTTACTGCCTTCTTTTTCTGCAATTCGCTGGGCAACTTCCTTTTGAAACATGCCAGAAAATTCAGGAATTTGTTGTCTGTTTTCCAGTGTTTTAAAAACAATTTGTGTAGAAATATTATAGGGAAAATTGCCTATAATCGCCACTTGCTCGTCGCCAAAATAATCGGATAAATTAATTTTTAAAAAGTCTTTTGAAATAATTCTTTCGGCTAAATTTAAATAGTTGGCTTTTAAATAGGCGACCGATTCTGCGTCAATTTCAATCACGTGTAACATCAACTTTTTTGAAAGCAAATACTTGGTTAAAACACCCATTCCTGGACCAATTTCCAACACGTTTTTGTACCCTTTTTCAGTTAAACTATCGGCAATATTTTGCGCTATTTGCTCATCTTTCAAAAAATGTTGACCAAGGTGTTTTTTTGCTCTGACACTCATTACAATTAATTTTTTACGCTCATGCTAAATTGTTCGCTAATTACTTTTAATTCGGTTCTGAAAGCAACAAATTGACCGCCAAAAAGCTTTATTGCCTCATCGCGTAATTTGGTGGCATCTTCTTTATAATAATCCTGTAAAGTTGCCAAACTATCGGTGGTATATTGCACGGAATACGTAATGCCTCCCGTTTCTTCAGCAATCAATATCTGAGACATTTTTGCATAGTTAAATTTTCCTGTTGAAAGCATATTGGGAATGTGTTTTTCTTTCATCCATTTCAACCATTCGTCGTGAACAGATTCGTCTATATTTATGGTTACGTTGTAGATATACATAGTTTTTTAAAGTTATAAAGTTGAAAGTTTAAAAGTTAAATTTAATTAATTTCGTCGCCTCTCAGTTTTCTGAATTTTTTGCGGGCATCCACTACATAAATACTCGACGGATAGTCAAATATAATTTTTTGATAGTATTCTTTGGCTTTTTCAACCAACTTTAATTTATTTAAATACAATTCAGCCAAATAATAATGTGTGTCATCGGCTAAAATATCATCTTTATTCAGTTTAATAATTTGTAAATAGTTGTTTTCTGCATTGGTAAACTGATTTATTTTTTCGAACAATTGCGCTTGTTTAAAAAGGGCTTCATCTTCAATAGGATGTCCTTTGTACAGGTTCAAAACAAGCGTTAAAGTATCTATGGCTTGTTTATTTTTATTTTGAAAAGCGAGCAAATCTGCAACGGCATATTTTTTTAAAGCTATTTTTAAACTGTCTTTTACCGTATTGTCGGTAATGAGCAAATTTAACGCCAGCGCATCGTTGGCAATGAGTTGTGATGTGGAATTTTTTAATACATTGAGTTGGGATTGTGCCCACTCAAAATCGCCTTTAAAATAGGAAGTTTGTGCAATTTTAAACCGCGCTGTTTGTCCGATTGCATGATTTTTTAAATCGTTTTGAACCTGAGTGTAATAAATTAAAGCGCTGCTGAATTTATTGGTAAACACCAAAATATCAGCCAATTTTGTTTTTAACTGCCCTTTTTGAAATTCGTTAATAGGCAATTTTAGAGCTTCTTTTAAAACAGAAATTGCTTTTTCAGGTTCGTCTTTTTTGAAAGCCAAAAATTCAGCATAAATGGCTTGGATATTTAAAGTGGCCATGTTTTTTCCGTATTGTGTAAACAACTGATGAAATTGGGCTTCAATAGTTTCATTTGGCGCATTTGTTTTCATATTAATTTCAAGCAAATATAATTTGGCAATTATTTCAGTTTCCAAATTTACGCTGTTTGTCAACGCATAATTAAAGCAGTTTTTTGCGGTTTCAAAATCGTTGTTTTCAAGGGCGATTTTTCCAAGGTCTACAATGCCATTTAAATTTTTTAAATCTCTTTTATGAAGTGCCTTTTCTTGAATGAATGCTTTGTCATACTCTTTTTGTTGAACAAAAAGCCAACTTAATAATATATTCCAACTGTTATTCGGGTTGTTTTGCGACCGTTTTAGCAAAAGCTTTTTCAGAAAAATATTGGGTTCGCTTTCAGCATCATCTGTAATAAATTTTCCAATATAATTTTTTGCGATAGATTCGTAATTTTCATTGGTTTCAATAAGGTTTAAATAGGTGGCAAACATATTTTCTATTTCTCCTTTTTCACTGTATATTAATGCAATTTGAAAATTATAATCAACCTTCGGATTTGCCTGCATGGCTTTTTTGTAGGCAAGCAGGGCATAATCAAGTACGTAATTGTCCTGAAAAGATTTTCCAATTAAATAGCCTGAATTTGGCGATTTTTCTATGGCATTTAATGCTTTTTCGTAATTGAAAATCGCTTTGTCCTGAAGATTTTGCAGTTGATAATTATAGCCCAATTCCACATATAAATATTCTTGATTTGGAAACTTTTTTAAATGTGAATTGATGAGTTTTGTAACATCTTCAAACTTTTGCAAATGCTGATAACAGGTGATTAAATTGTTAAAATAATTGGTATTATATGGATTTTTTTCGATTAAAGTTTTATAAATTGAAGCTGCTTTTTCATATTCGCCATTGCTAAAATATTGAGATGCCAATTGTGGTTCCTGTGCATGAATTTGCAAGGAAAAAAAACAGACAAACAAGAATAAAGAGTAGCGCATGAAGTAATTTTATATTTTCAAAGATAATGAACTGGTTTCAACTTTTTTCAATTGGCTGCAAAATGTTATTTTTCACTCACATTTTGTCTTTTTTGAACTCCGTAGCGATGCTATGCAGTTAAAAAAAGCCTTCAATTGAGCAATAAATCCCTATTTTTCGCTTCAATCAAAAAAGTTGAAACCAGTTCAATTAAACAAGTGTTAAAATTTTTATAAATAATGTGATTCTCTTAGTTACGTTGTTACAAATTTACGCGTAGAAAGTCTTTTAATAAAGAACCACTAAACTTTAAGTCATGCAAGCACTTGTAGAAAATTACGAAGCCAAAAAAGCAGTAGCTTTAAATTTTATGAAAAATGGACAATTAAACGCTTATTTTGATGCGTTAATTGAAATGGACATTTATAAAAAATTACTATTTACTTTTTGCGCTAATTAATCAATTTAAATCCGCAATAAGGCACCAAACAATCCGGAATTTTAATTCCTTCGGGAGTTTGGTAATTTTCCAGCAAACCAGCCAAGACACGCGGTAATGCTAATGAACTTCCATTTAATGTATGTGCCAATTCACTTTTTCCTTCACTGTTTTTATAACGAAGTTTCAAACGGTTTGCCTGAAATGTTTCGAAATTTGACACCGAGCTAATTTCTAACCAACGGTCTTGTGCTGTTGAAAATACTTCAAAATCGTAAGTTAAGGCTGAAGTAAATCCCATATCTCCACCACACAATCTTAAAATCCGGTAAGGTAATTTCAGCTCTCTTAAAATTTCTTTTACGTGATTTACCATTAAATCTAAAGCAGCATAAGAATTTGCTGGATGTTCAATTCTTACAATTTCAACTTTATCAAATTGATGCAATCGGTTTAAACCGCGAACATGTGCGCCGTAAGAACCGGCTTCTCGTCTAAAACACGGCGTATAAGCAGTCTTACAAATAGGAAATTCTTCTTCTTTTAAAATAACATCTCTGTAAATGTTGGTGACGGGAACTTCCGCAGTCGGAATTAAATATAAATTATCAGTAGCGTCATGGTACATTTGCCCTTCTTTATCTGGCAATTGTCCGGTTCCATAACCTGAAGCTTCATTTACCATAAGCGGCACCTGAACTTCTTCATAACCCGCAGCAGTATTTTTATCTAAAAAATAATTGATTAGAGCGCGCTGTAATTTTGCCCCTTTTCCTTTGTAAACAGGAAAACCTGCGCCTGTAATTTTATTTCCCAATTCAAAATCGATAATGTCATATTTTTTCGCCAATTCCCAGTGTGGCATTGCACCTTCGTGTAATTTTGGAATTTCGCCTTCCTGAAAAACATTTAAGTTGTCTTCTGCGGAAGTTCCTGCAGGTACAATTTCATTAGGAATATTTGGAATCAGGTATAACAATTCCTGCAATTCATTGGCTTTTTGCTGAAGTTTATCGGACAATTTTTTTGAAGACTCTTTTAACTGAGTGGTTTTTTGTTTTAAAATAGCCGCTTTTTGAGTTTCACCAGATTTAAACAAATCTCCAATATCTTTTGAAAGTTTGTTGGATTCAGCTAAAATAGCATCCAATTCTGTTTGAAATGCCCTTCTTTGTTCATCGGCCAAAATGGTTTTGTCAACCAATGTTTCCGCATTTTTAAAATTTCTTTTTGCCAAACCTTTTAAAACAGTTTCCCTGTTTTCTCTAATAAACGCTACTTGTAACATGAGTGTTATCCTTTAATTTAAAGGCAAATTTAATAAATTGCAGTTAAAAGCACCTAATTAGTTTCGTTATTAGTTTCATCTGTTTTAACATAAACCGTTTCATGTATTGTTGAAATGACTTGAGGAACTTCTGAAATTTTAAAATTGAAGTCTATATTGAAGGAATCTTTAGTGGATTTTGTGATTTTAAATTCCCCTTTTTTGATGGGATAATAACCAGTTTCGCCTTTGCAGTAACACAAACGCCCGAAGTATAATTTTTTGGTTTGAAGCTTTTCATCAGTTAATGTTTCTTCGGAAATAGCGGTATCAAATTCGGCAAAAACAATTTCAGAATAATCGCTGTCCTGTGTATTTGGAATTGGCTTTCTGGTATAAATATATCTGAAAATTGTTTTATTCCCTTCTGTAATTACCGGATAGGTATTGCCAAATTCATCTTTTTCAAACGACAAGGATGTGTTGGGAAGCAATTCAATGGTACAATCACCATTTTCTGGGCAATCTACGGTATTTATTAAAAAAGCTTCTTTTACCACAAAATTGGAATTTATATTTTTAGTTGATTTGCACGACACAATTATTAAAATGAATAATGGTAATAATTTTTTCATTTGCTAAATTTACAATTTTTAATGTTCAAAAAGATTATTTTTTATAATTTTCAACGACCTTTCTTTGTCTTTTTGCAACTGATTTTTGAGGTCTTCTACCGAGTCAAATTTTTGTTCCTCACGTAAAAATTCCAATACATCAACTTGAACTTTTTTGCCGTATAAATCTTTATTGAAATCAAAAAAATGAATTTCAATGGTTTGGTTTTTGCCTTTTACCGTTGGGCGAAATCCAATATTCATCATTCCGTAAACAGTTTCATTTTCAAGTTCCGATTTAACAATGTAAGAACCAGTTTTTGGCAGTAGCTTATAGGTTTCCTTGATGTGTAAATTTGCAGTTGGAAATCCAATCTTCTTTCCTAAATGCTTTCCTTTTACAATTTCTCCCGTCAGCATAAATGCATAACCCAAATAGCGGTTTGCTTCTTCGATATTACCCAATTCAATGGCTTTTCTTATTTTTGTGGAGCTGATGGCAATATGGTCAATTTCCTGCTGGGATATTTTATTCACTTCAAAACCAAAAGTTTTTCCGTAAGCGGTCAATTGTTCAAAATCACCTTCTCTGTCTTTACCAAAACGATGGTCGTAACCAATAATAAGGTTAGAAATTTTCAAACTGTTTACCAACACATTTTTAACAAAATCCAATGCCGTTTGCTCAGCAAAATCTTCTGTAAATTTATGAATCACCAAGACATCCAATCCTGTTTTTTCTAACAATTTTATCCTTTCATCTATGGTATTAATCAATTTTATATCTGTATTTTTCTGCAAAACCATTCTTGGATGTGGAAAAAAGGTAAGCAAAACTGACGTGGCATTATTTTTTTTGGCACTTTGAATAAGATTTGACAATACTTTTTGATGGCCAATATGAACACCATCAAAGGTGCCAATGGTAACAAAAGCTTTGTTTTTTGAAGCGTAGTCAGCTAAATCGGTATAAATTTTCAAAGTTGAAAATAGTATTGGTTATTTATGGGTTACAAAAATACTTTAATTAATTTATTAAAATGAGATTGGTGATGGAGATTAATTTGGTATTAAAATTGCGCATAAAAGAATATCATTCTATATTTGTTAATTTAGAAAGGAATATCATTCTATATTTGTTAATTTAGGATATGTCAATAGCAACCATTTTATGAAACAACAATACAAAAAGCATTTTATTGCTGTAATTTTTTCTTGTCTTTTTATTTTTTCGGTTTCGGCTCAAAATAAAGAGGGATTTTGGTCTAAAAGACCTGATTTTGAGAAAAGTACTGTTAAAAAATTAGACAGAAAATCTATTCCGAATAAATTTGAGACCTACCAATTAAATGTAAATGAACTCAAAAATAAATTAGCCAATGCGCCAAAGCGAAAGGGCAATTTAGAAAAATCGAGCATTGTTATAAGTTTTCCGAATGAAAATGGAAAATTTGAAAAATATCAGGTTTTTGAAGCTTCAATCATGGAAGAAAGTTTGCAAAAACAATATCCGAATATCAGGTCTTATGTTGGAAAAGGAATTGACAATCCCAATGCGACTATTCGATTTAGCATAACTTCATTGGGTTTTCATGGGATGATTCTGCAAAACTCAGGTGGAGCCGTTTATATTGACCCTTATGCTGAAGCCAACGAATCTTACATTGTTTATTCAAAGAAAGATTTACCTGAAATAGCCCCTTTTGAATGTAAATTTGACGAGGAAAATGCTGTTTCAAAAATAAATACAACTTCTGTTGCTGCCAAAGACGAAAATGCCAACGACGGAAAATTAAGAACTTTCAGATTGGCAGTTGCCACCACAGGCGAATATTCACAGTTTCATTTAACTCGGCAAAATATTAGTATAACCGCAACAGATGAGGTAAAAAAGGCGGCAGTTTTATCGGCAATAGTAACCACGATGACAAGAGTGAATGGTATTTTTGAAAGAGATGTTTCACTGACCATGAAGTTGGTTGCAAATAACACAAACGTTATATTTTTAGATGCAGCAACCGATGGTTTTACAAATAATGATTCTGATAAATTAATTAATGAAAGCCAAACTATAATTGACGCAAATATTGGTTTTTCAAATTATGATATTGGGCATACTTTTAGTACCGGAGGTGGAGGTTTGGCAACGTTAAATTCGCCTTGTAGCACTGTAAAAGCAAAAGGAATAACTGGGTCAGCCAGTCCTGTTGGAGATGCTTATGATATAGATTTTGTAGCTCATGAAATGGGTCATCAATATGGAGGACATCACACCTTTAACGGAGAAGCGGGCAATTGTGCTGGTGCTAACAAAAGTGCTGCAACTGCAGTTGAGCCTGGGAGCGGCTCAACTATTATGGCCTATGCCGGTCTTTGTACTCCTCAAAATGTACAAAATTTGGCAGATTCTTATTTTCACTTGGTGAGTGTCAGAGAAATGTTTGCTAATATTTCAACGGGACAGAGTACTTGTGCTGCAATTTCGGTTACGGGAAATAGGGTACCGGTTGTTAATTCTCTGCCAAATTACACCATTCCAATTTCTACGCCTTTTGTCTTAAATGCAACTGCCACAGATGTTGATGGAGATAATTTAACTTATACATGGGAGCAGTTGGATGCTGAAACCACAACCTATCCATTGGTCTCAACAGCTATTGGCGGTCCAGCTTTCAGGTCAATAGCACCAACAAGTGCATCAAAGCGTTATTTTCCTGATATTGCTACAATAATAAGTGGAAAATTATCAAATACATGGGAGGTATTGCCTACGGTTGGAAGAACGATGCGGTTTGGTGTAAACGTAAGGGATAACAACAGCGTTGGCGGACAATCAGCGAGCATGGAAACTGTTGTCACTTTTGTAGGAAGTGCCGGTCCGTTTAAGATTACTTCGCAATCAACTGAGGTAACTTGGGATACAGGAACTGCCCAAACAATTACTTGGGATGTGGCGAAAACCAATTTGGCACCTGTAAATTGCTCTTTTGTAAATATACTTTTATCTGTTGATGGAGGTTTAACTTTTCCAATAGTATTGGCCTCAAATACACCAAACGATGGGACTCAGGCAGTTGTTGTTCCAAATAACGCCACCACAAAAGCCCGGATTAAAGTAGAAAGCGTTGGTAATATTTTTTATTCGGCAAATTCAAAAAATATTACCATACAAACTTCAGAATTTATAATGAATTTTGACATTTCCTCTAAAAATGTATGTATTCCAAATAGTGCAGTTTACAACTTCACTTATAACACTTATAACGGATTTAATGAAGCGACAACTTTTACGGCAACCGGAAATCCAATAGGCACAGCGGTTACTTTTAGTCCAGTTTCGGCTTCAACCGATAAGACTTCGGTACAAATGACAGTGAGCGGAATAGCAAATGATGATGTTGGAAATTATAATATTTCTGTAACCGGAACTTCAGCTTCAAAAACAAAAACAACGGTTGTAAATTTGGGTGTTTTTTCTTCAACCATAAACGCGCCTGTTTTAAATTTACCGGCAAATGGAGCAACAGGGGTTTTAAAACCTTTTACTTTAAGTTGGGCAAGTGACGTAAACGCGTTGAATTACAAGGTAGAAATTGCAACCAATCTTACTTTTACAACAATTTTAGAATCGGCAAATGTGAATGTTAATTTCTATAACCCTCAACTTTTGCAGCCTAACACTACTTATTATTGGAGGGTTAAATCGATAAACAATTGCGGGGAGAGCAACTTTTCTTCCATTTTTAATTTTACAACAGAAAATGATGTTTGTGATACTAAAACCGCTTCAGATGTTCCCTTGGATATTCCTGACTATAATGCCACAGGCATTTCTTCAAAGATTTTTATTGGAAATAATAAAAAAATAAGAGATGTAAATGTTACAGTGAACATCACCCATACATGGATAGGAGATTTGGATTTGATGTTAATAAGTCCGGCAGGGACTTCCGTTCTTTTAGTAGCTAGCAGATATGATGAAGGGAAGAATTATACAAATACTGTTTTTGATGATGGTGCATCGGCCTCAATTATTACAGGAACTGCCCCTTACACCGGTACCTATAGACCACAAGGGAATTTATCGGCTTTTAACGACCAATATTCTTATGGCAATTGGACATTAAAAGCCATAGATTCAGATCCTGGTGATTTTGGAATTATTAATAGCTGGAGTATTGAAATTTGCGGTGTTCCTATTGTTAATGACAATGACAATGATGGCGTAATGAATGATGTTGACCAATGTCCCAACACCACTCAGGGATCATTGGTAGATGCTGTGGGTTGCTATACTTTACCTTCAAATAATTTTACGGTTGAAGCAATTGGAGAAACCTGTCCGGAGAAAAACAACGGACAAATTAAAATTACCGCAGCGTCAAATCAAAATTATACCGTAACAATTAACGGTGTTAATTATCCTTTTACAACTACAACTTCTACCCCAACAAATTTAGCTCCAGGCTATTATAAATTCTGTATTGGTGTTGTTGGCGAAACTTATACACAATGTTATGATGTTCAAGTTGTTGCAGGAATAGCAGTTTCCGGAAAAGCAAGTGTTACATCAGGTAAAGCTTCAGTTGAAATTGAAAAAGGAACCGCTCCATTTACCATTTTTGTAAACGGAAGTGAACAGTTTGAAACCAATGCACCAAAATTCTCTGTTGAAGTAAAAAGCGGTGATGTTTTGGAAGTTAAAACCAGCGTAAGTTGTGAAGGTGTTTATTCAAAAACAATCGATTCCTTTGAGACTGTTTCTGCCTATCCAAATCCAACCAAAGGTACTTTTGATATTACGATTCCATCCAATAAAACAGAAGTTGTTATTGAATTGTATTCTTCCCTTTCACAATTGATTTCGGTAAAAACCTATCAAGTTGTTAATGGAAGAGTTCAGTTAAACCTGTTCAACAAACCAACAGGCTTGTATTTTGCAAAAGTGAATCTGGAAAAACCGGTAACCTTGAAAATTATTAAGCAATAACCAATGAAAAATATTTTATATACCATAGTAATAAGTTTGAGTTTAACTTTAAGTTTAGCTTTAATTTCTTGTGGCGGTGGTGGTGGAGGAGACACGCCACCACTACCAGTAAACACTGCGCCATCAAACCCTACATTAACCGCACCAGCCAATATTTCATTATGCATAAACAATGCAGTAAATTTTCAATGGAGCGCTTCAACAGATCCTGAGGGAGATGTCATCACCTATCAAATACAAGTGGCGAAAGACAATTTATTTGCACAAATAGCGCATACAGTAACCTCAACCATTACCAACAAATCAATTTCTTTGGAAAAGGGAGTTGCCTATTATTGGCGGGTAAAAGCTATGGACAGCAAACAATTATCGAGCAATTATTCGGCTACTTTTCAGTTTTATACAGAAGGAGTTGGAATTACAAATCATTTGCCATTTTCACCGGTTTTGGTAAGTCCAGCTTTAAATTCA
>JBAZGP010000024.1:0-11692 GCA_041652835.1 Lutibacter sp.
GTAAATGTTCAATTTAATTGATTTTGAAAAAAATAGTACCCATAAAAGAAAATAAAAACGTTTTTAAATTAAGTTTCGGCAGAATTTTAGTAATTTGCCGAAGCTTAATTGTGAATCAAACAAAAACTTGAATAATACACTCGAAAATAGAATTATTACATACTTTGAGAATGGTAAAAGCCTTTCAAGAGAAAAATTGTTAAGGGCAATTTTAGTTGATTTTCCTGATTGGAAAGAAAGTACCATCAACGTATATTTATCAAAACTTAAAAAAAGTGGAATTATTAAAAATCCATCAAGAGGTGTATATTGTATTAAAAGCAGAACAGAATTTCAACCATTGATTGATGTAAATTTAAAGAAAACATTCAATAAAATAAAAAAAGAATTTCCTTATATTAATTTTTGTATTTGGAACACAAAGTGGCTAAATGATGTAATGCGGCATCAACCTTTTAAACATTATCAAATTATTGAAGTTGAGAAAGATGCCGCAGAGCAAGTGTTTAATGCATTGAATGAAAAAGGGAAAAATGTTTTCTTAAATCCGGATACTGAGATTTTTGAGAGGTATATTTACAATGTTGAAGAAGCCATAATTATAAAATACCTGGTAACAGAAGCACCATTAACCAACGCGGAAAATGTTGTAATTCCAACATTAGAAAAATTGTTGGTAGATATGTTAATTGATGTGGATGTTTTTAGTGCGCAGCAAGGAGAAATCGAGTTTATATACAGTACTGCCTTTAGTAAGTTTCAGATAAATAGAAATAAAATGAATAGGTATGCCCTAAGAAGAAATAGGGAAAGTAAAGTGGAAGAATTAATAAATTTAACTTTGGCACAAATATAAATAGTTTGCCGAAACTTAATAAATAATGATCGAACCAAAATCATACCGTTTAGATTGGATTCTTGAAGTCCAAAAAAACATTGGAAAACATGTAGATCCTAAACTGATTGAAAAAGTAATCTATGCATTACTGTTTTTAGAACAGTTAAAATTAAATGGATTGAATTTTATTTTCAAAGGAGGTACAGCATTGGTATTAGCAACAAAAATACCTAAAAGATTTTCTATTGATATCGACATAATTACAGAACAATCACCCAAAGAAATTGAATTAATTTTAGAAAAAATAAGTCGAGAAACGGTATTCACGCACTGGGCTGATGATAACAACAGAAAACATGCTGAAGATGCTCCAATAGGTCATTACAAAATGTATTATAAAAGCAATGTAGATAATAGTGTAGAACCCATCTTACTCGATCTTTTATTTACGCCAAATCCATACCCGGAATTAATGAAAATTTCTATTGATCACGATTGGTTGGCAACAGCTGGGGAAGCACTTACAGTTGAGATGCCAACCTTTGATGCCATTTTAGGGGATAAATTAACAGCTTTTGCACCTAAAACAACAGGAATTCTATATACAAAAAATAGACCGGTAGAAATGATTAAACAATTATATGATATTGCATTTCTATTTGATAATATAAAAGATTTAGAAATAGTTAAAAGTAGTTATAGCAAAGTGGTTCAGGAAGAAATTGGCTTTAGAAAATTAAAAATTTCGATTGATGAAGTATTAAACGATACTTGGAATGCTTGTTTTGTACTAGCCGAAAGAAATGCCAAATCAGCCGAATTTAAACACTTACAATTGGGAATAAGAAACTTTACCAATTTTACAATTTCAAAATTTTCAATTGAAGAAGCGATAATAGCTGCTGCAAAAGTTGCTTACCTAACAATATTAATTAAAAATAATTTTAATGGAATAATTGAAATATATAAAACACCTTTAGAAATAAAAAATTGGTTAATTGAAGAACAGGACTATCATAAACTAAACAAATTAAAAAAGAACAATCCAGAAGCCTTTTTTTACTGGTACCAAGCATTTTTATTAAATTTAAATAATGGAAAAAGTATTAAGTCGGAAAGTTAAACCTTAGTAAAATGGATGAAAAAAAAATAAGGGACGAACTAGCTAAGACTCTAGCTGATGACCCAACTAATTATAGTAGAATCTTAGAACTTTCTTCAAAATTAGCAACTTTTGATAGTGATAATGTGCGATTTAGTGTTGATGCAGGAGTAATCGATAGATTGGGAACTGAATTAGTAGCAAGACAAGAAACAGCGGTGTCAGAATTGGTTAAAAATTCTTATGATGCTGATGCTATAAAAGTTGTTTTAAAGTTTGAAGATTCAGATTCAATTGGTGGAACTCTTTTTATTGATGATGATGGACTTGGTATGACCAAAGAGCAGATAGTTAATGGTTTTATGAGAATATCTTCAACGGATAAGTTACGTAATCCTCTTTCTGAAAGATACAATCGAAAAAGGGCAGGCCAAAAAGGTATAGGTAGGTTTGCAGTTCAACGATTAGGTGAAAAACTAACAATTACAACACAAACATTAGCAGATGATTTTGCACTTGTTTTAACTATTGATTGGAGTAAATATCTAGGTGATATTGATCTATTTAATATTACTAATAAAATTATTACTGTTCCCAAAAGGAAAGAAGAAGGAACAACTTTAAAAATTGAAGGGTTAAAAGATAGATGGTCGCAAGCAGCAATAAAGCGTATTTATAGATACGTTACTGCTATTATACAACCTTTTCCTTTATCAGAAAATGAAGAAATTATTACTGAAAGCGAAGAAATTATTGATCCAGGATTCAAAACAGTTTTCAAAAAATTAGATAACGATAAGTCAATAATTATAGCAGATGAATCATTAATGATTTATAATAATGCGCTGGCTGAAATAGAAGGTTGGATTGATGATAATGGATTAGGTATATATTCAGTAATTAGTAAACAATTAAAAATTGAAGAGTATGGTGAAATTGGAAGTGATCCAGATGATATGACTATACCTTTTTCTGAACTTAGAAAAGTTCGATTTAAAGCTTACTATTATGTCTATAATGCTGATTTAATACCGAAAATGCATGAAACTAGTATAAAAAAGCTAGCTAGAACTTCTGGAGGCATTAGATTATATAGAAACGGGTTTAGAGTTTTACCCTATGGCGAACCGGGAAATGACTGGCTCAAACTGGATCAATCGGTAACAAGAAGATCTATACTTCCCGTTCATGGTAATGCAAATTTTTTTGGTTTCGTAGAATTAACAGATAATCAACGTCTATTTAATGAAACTTCCAGTAGAGAAGGTCTGATGGAAACAGAAGCATTAATACAATTACAAAATTTTATTTATAGAACATTAATTCAAGGAGTTGTTAAAATTGCTGAGGTAAGAAATATAAAAATTGTCTCAGGACAAAAAAAAGAAGGAAAATTATACGAGAAAATTGAAGTCCGTATTAAAGATATCGCACACACGCTTGAATCATTAGATTTAGAGTTAGAAAAAGAAGAGGGAAATGTTCAAGTTAAGAGAAAGAGACGAAAGAAAATTCAAAAACTAAAAAAAGATTTAGAAGAAGTTGCAAAATTACAAAAAGAGGAAACGTCTAAAATGCTTGAAGAAAAATCTATGCTTCGTGTATTGAGCAGTGTGGGTATTACTATAGGTCAATTTATTCATGAAGTGAGAGACTATTTAATCAATATGGAATCGGATGTTAATTTTCTTTTAGAAAAATTAAGTTCAGATACTGTATTATTAGAAAGAGTATTAATTCTCGAGAAAAACATTACAACATTCCAAAGTTATACATCTTATTTTGATAACGTAATTTCTCAAAATGTTATAAGAGAATTAAAGCCTATTGAAATTCAGAATACTTCTGAAAAATTTTGGACTTCTATTCATAATGATTCTAAAAAAAGTGACATTAAATTCAACCTTCCTGTTCGAAATGAGTTTTATTTATATACATTGCCAATGCATCCATCAGAATGGTCTTCTATTCTATTTAATTTTTATACGAATGCTAAAAAGGCAATTAAAAGAACTAAAAAAACAGGAGAAATAAAAATTGAATGTGGCTCGAATGAAAAATTTGTTTATTTGGAGTTTTCAGATACTGGTGATGGAATTTCGGAAGAAAATGAAGAAAGAATATTTGATGAATTCTTTACAACTACATCTCCCAACACTTTAGAAGAAATTAATGCCAGTAATGAAATTACAGGAACAGGATTAGGATTAAAAATAGTAAAAGATATTGTTTCAAGTTACAGAGGGAATATTCAAGTCGTATCACCAAAAGAAGGTTTTAGTACTTGTTTGAGAATAGAAATACCAAAAGCAACAGATAAAGAATTAGATGATTATGGCATATAAAATATTATATATAGACGATCAAGATTCGAGTACGCGAAAAAAGGATTTTGAAAATATTGGATTTGAAGTTATTATACACAAACCGACAAATAATTTTAAAGAAATAGAGGTGAAAGTAAGGGATGGTATTGATGCTCTAGTTCTTGATTATAAGTTGACTGAAGGAAAAGGCGAACAAGCTTGTTTTGATGCTCCAACGGTTGCACAATTTGTTAGAACACTGCACGTAAATGATACTTCTGATATTCCAATAATTTTAATGTCTAATCAATCTGTGTACACGAATAGTTATAAAAAAGATTTTACCAGTCAAGATTTATTTGATTTTACAATTACCAAGCAAGAGTTTAATTTAAATATAGTAGATTTTGGCGAGAAATTAAAATCATTCATTGCTGCATATTCAAAAATTAAGTCTGATAAAAATTTATTACTATCACTAGGTTTAAAAAAAGAAGATGAAATACATTCCAGAATAGCATTATCTATTGGGAAAATTCAAAAAAACATATACAAAGTTAGTACATTGATTTATGAGGATATAATTTCTTCTATTGGTATAACTATAGGTGAAGAAGTTTTAGCTGCTAGATTAGGTATTTCATTAGACTCTCCAGATTGGGATACCGTATTAGATAGTTTAATAGAGAGTAAATATATAGGTGTATTTTCAGATATAAAGAATCGTTGGTGGATGGAAAAAGTAAACTTTTGGTGGAAAGAAGTGATTTCAGAAAGTACGCCTATTAGAAGATTAAATGCAGAGGAAAGAGTTGGATTAATTAAATCAAAATTAAAATTAAAAAAATTAACTGTTACTGAAAAAACAAAACATTCTTATAGTTCTAATTTTTGGACAATTTGTAAATATTCAAAAGAACCAATAGATACTTTTGATGGTGTAGAATTATTAAAAGACTACTTACCTTGGCAGGAGAAAGAATATTTATCTATAGATTCAGCTTTACTAGATCGTGATGAATTTAAGAATCAAATAAGCAAGATTGATAAAAAAGCAATTCGCGAATTAGCAAGTAAACTGAATAAAGATGAATAGTTGGGATCTAAGAAATTTTAGGAATGACTTATCAATATTTGTTAAACTAATTGAAGACAATGGAGTGACTGGAGATTTTTCAGATTTAACGGCATTATTGTCAGAAATAGACGATAAACAGCTAGTCGAATATAGTCTTGAAAATATTATATTTCATGTAAAAGGTTTTATTAAGGGTGCAGTACCTAATGATTTAAATTATTGTGAAATACATTTAAATCATATGCTAATGTGCAAAGAAACTTTAGATTTTGAACTAGACCCTCTTTATAGATATATTTTTGATATAAGTATTTCGTCATTTAAAAGTGAAACATCAACGGAGAAAGCTTACTATAGCAGTTGGCATCATGATAGACATCCAAACAATCAAAATGTTAAATATACACATCCAACTTATCATTTTCAATTTGGTGGAAAAAAAATGGAGTTAATAGATGATGAAATGTCTGTTTTGTCTTGTCCTAGATTACCTCACCCACCAATGGATATTTTTTTAGGGTTTCATTTTATTCTCTCTAATTACTATAGTAATAAAGCGTTTAGCTTTGTAAATTCATTGTTAGAAGATATAGACTATCAAAATATTATAAAAAGAGCACAGCAAAGATTATGGACGCCATATTTTAAAGCATTCGATTCAACAAATACACACCAAGATTTTACAATGAATAAAATTTTCCCACTGTACTTAAGCTAGTATGAATCAAAGTTTACTAAAATACCTGAAAAATTATTCTTACAATACTGGGGATGTAAACCGCCTGTTAGTGTCCTCATTTTTAAACATCAACAAAATAACAGACGTTAAAAATGAGTTTATAAAAAGTTATGTAATTTCTGACAAAAAAGAACTTAAACAAGTTGAGGATTTCATATCTCTATTTAATAAAAGTTCATTTGAAATTGAAGAGCTAATTGAGCTTTTTGAATTTGTAATTTCTCCTCAAGATAAAGAAGTAAACGGAGCTGTTTTTACACCTGAATATATTAGAAAACATATTGTAAAAAACACGATAGAAAAACAAAGCAACAAAACGCTGTCAAATTTGAAATTTGGTGATATTGCTTGTGGTTGTGGCGGCTTTTTTAAAACGATAACTGAAGTTTTAAAAGATGAAACTAATAAAAGTTATTTTGATATTTATAAAGAGAATATTTATGGCCTAGATATTCAGGAATATAGTATAGTAAGAACCAAAATTTTACTTTCACTTTTGGCAATTCTAAACAATGAAGATCCCAAAGAATTTGAGTTTAATTTATTTTGTGGTAATGCACTCAATTTTAATTGGTCTAATGTTGAATGCTTGAGTAAAAACAATAGGTTTGATATTATCGTAGGTAATCCACCTTATGTGGGTTCTTCCAAAATAGATGAAGAAACTAAGTCATTATTAAAAAACTGGAGTGTTTCATCTTCAGGAAAACCAGACTTATATATTCCATTCTTTGAAATTGGAATGGAAAATTTAAATGAAAATGGAGTTCTAGGTTATATAACAGTAAATACTTTTTATAAAAGTTTAAACGGAAGATCGGTAAGAAGTTATTTTTCAAAAAATCAATTTGACATCTCAATTATAGATTTTGGTGGAGAACAATTATTTAAAAGAAGATCAACCTATACTTGTATCTGCATTATTGGTAAATCCCAAAGTTCTGTCGTAAAATACATCAAAAGTTTAAGTAATCAGATTAATAAAATAAAGAAAAAAGATTATATAACAATTTCATATGCTAATTTGGATGATTTTAATGGTTGGTATTTAATTAACAAAAAGAATATTAGTCTAATATCAAAGATCGAAAGTTGCGGTACTCCATTAGGTAAAAAATTTGAAATAAGAAATGGTTTTGCTACACTCAAAAATAATATTTATGTGTTTAAACCTACAAAAGAATCAGATGATTATTTTTATTTAGAAAAGGATGGAATAGAATTCAAAATAGAAAAGTTAATCTGTAAAAATGCGATTAAACCGAATACTTTAAAATCTGAGTCTAAAATAGAAAGCAATACAGAAAAATTAATCTTTCCTTATACCGTTTCCGTTGAAAATAAAGATTTGTTTGATAAAGATAAAAGAAGCTTAAAAATATTAGATGAAGATACATTTAAATTAGATTTTCCTTTAGCGTATAAGTATTTATCATCTCAAAAAGAAATTTTATCTCAACGCGATAAGGGTAATAAAGTGTATGAAAAATGGTATGCTTTTGGAAGAAATCAGGCATTAACATTAAACGGTTATAAGTTATTGTTACCTTACATTACCAATACCCCTTGTTTTGTCTACACAGAAGATTCCGATCTTTTATTTTATAATGGGTATGCAATTTTTTCTAATTCAATTGAGGAACTATTTATTTTACAAAAAATACTGATGTCAAAAATATTCTGGTACTATATTGTAAATACAAGCAAACCATATGCTGGGAACTATTTTTCTGTAGCTAAAAATTACATCAAAAATTTTGGTGTCTGTGATTTAACAAATGAAGAAAAAGAAGAATTACTTAGTTTAACTGATATTAATGAAATAGATAATTTCCTTTTAAAAGTGTATAATTTACGACTATATTAATGATTAGTTATGCTAATTAATCCCCATTTCCAGCATTATTCCATTCCGTTAACACTCCATTGCATACAGCTTCCAATTCCCCCGCATAAAAGCTTACTGAATAAGTAAGCATTTATCTTTGCCTTTAGCCTGCACTGAGCTTGCCTGTCCGCTAGGCAGGCGAAGTCGAAGTATCATTGCGACCGCAGGGAAGCAAGCTGCTAAAACGACACTTCCATTTTGTTCCGTTTCCATAAGAATAACCCCAACTAAATAGCAGGTTTAGCTGGTAATGTAATGCTATAGGATAACATCTGACGTTGGAATTATACTATTGGAAAGTAGAATTGTAATGGTTATAAAAATGATAATTCCCCTTATACACGGTATCTCTACTTCTAAAGTAGAATGGGAGTATAAATAAAATTAGGAATTGTATTCGTTTTGATACTATACTAAAACGGATATCCAATAGCGAGATTAAAAACAAGATTTTCTTTTCGCCATGAACTGTTACCAAAGTTCACTTGATCCAAAACCCAACGCTGTCCATCTGGCAAATAAGCTTTCCGGATAGGAAAAGCGAGATCTGTTCTCAACACCAGAAAAGAAAAGTCAAATCGCAATCCGGCACCCACTCCTACGGCAAGTTCTTTTAAAAAGGTCTTAGAAAACTGTGCTCCGGGTTTTTCGGGATTGTCGTTCAACAACCATATATTACCCGCATCGAGAAATAAAGCACCTTTTACTATACCATAAATTTTTGCTCTGTATTCCGTGCTGAATTCCAATTTTATATCTCCAGATTGATCTGGTAAAAATGTATTCTCATTCGTTGTGCCGTCATAACTTCCAGGTCCTATGGATCGTGCCCGAAAAGCCCTGATACTATTGGTTCCGCCATTAAAAAACTGTTTTATGAATGGCATTTCATTCGAATTTCCATAGGCAAATCCTGCTCCCGCAATAATTCTGCTAGCCAATTGAGATTCATCACCCAATTTTAAATAATACCTGAACTCATTCTCAACTTTTACAAATTGGCTGAAGGGTACATTAAAAACTTTTATTGTATCACCTTTTTTCAAGTTGGCCCCAGTCGCCAATCCGGCGATATTTCCAGCCAAATCCAAGATTGCTTTATAATAAAAAGTGTTCTTACTTCTTTTTTCCATAGTGTTGGTGTAGGTATAAGAATAAGTAGGGCCAAAAATTAATTGCTTTTCAATTACTTTTCCAAGTGAGGCATTAACATCGATTTGTTCTTGATATAAAGACGTTACGTTTTGCGGGCTAGCATAGATAATTTCGGTAATATTGAACTGATGTTCTTTGCGTTCATTTTCTTTCCATAAATACCCAAAAGAACCTTTAAAAGTTTGTAACGAATATAGTTTGCTTCTGTTTTGGAACTCATATCCTAAAGTTGCTTTGGTCTTTGGAACAAAACCACCAGAGGATACAAAATGGAATGGCGCTATAATTCTGGGCCAAACTAAATTAGCCTCTGTACCAAAACGGTATACATTAAAACCTTTATTTAAACCCGAGACTTGCATTTCAAGCCCTCCAAATGCAGAAATGGTAAGCAATTCAGCTCCTTTGAACACATTTCTATTGCTCCAGTTTACATTCAGTTCTGTACCGGTATAATTAGCGGAATTCGTTTTGGCCAATACTTCTACACGAATGGATTTTTTGGGCAAAGGGGTAAGGTAATAATAAGCATCAAGATAATTCCCGATGGTATCAGCGACTTTAAATTCATTTTTAACAAACTTAAACGTGCCTAAATTAACCAATCGGTTTAAGGATAAATTGTGATTGGTACGGTTGTATAAATCTCCTTTTTTGAAATATAAAGTACGATCAAAAATTCTTGGCTTGAACAATTTTTCAGGATCAATGATTGTGATATCGTTGTGTTTTACGGCAGCATCTGGAGTGGTAACCAGGCTGTCCGTATTAATGGAATAATTGGGATGTACGATGATATCCTTGATTCGGTATTGGATTTGAGTTAATTTTGGAACTTCCTTTTTTACTTTGACTATTAAATCAACCTGATGATCTGCAACGGTACTGTCCACTTGCACTTTAAGATAATCGGGTGCGAAATAGTAGAATCCTTTTTCCTTAAGCCGTGAATCGATGCGTAATCTTTCTTCTTTAATAGTGGTAAGACTGTAGCCTTGATCTTTTTTTAGCAAGGTCCCGTCTTTTGTATCGCGAATAGTACTCGAAAGTACAGTTGAATCTGTGGGGAATTGAATGTCTCTAATGAGGTATTGTCTTTTGGGAATAACGATATAAACAGCTTCCGCTTTTTTACCGTGGCGCGTGGAATCAGCTGTGGATCTGGTGTTGAAGTAGCCGCTGTTTTCCGCATGGTTTTGTAAAACAAGTTTGTTGTATTCTAAATCTACTTTACTATAATAAACAGGCGCTTCACCCACTTTAGTTTTTAGCCAATAGCGAAATCCTTTTTGCTTTTTTGGAGTACCGGCAAGTTTATAAATGAATAATTTGGGTCTTAAACCCAAAAATGACCCATTAGGTTTTGGTCTGACAATAGCTTCCAATTCCTTTTTCAATGCCTTGTGATCTTTTTTTGGTGTTGCATTGCCTTCCACTTTTACTTTGGCACCCACGTACAACAGTTCGCCTTCCGGTAAATTTTTTGTACCGCTGCATGAAACCATAAACAATAGTATAAAAAGAAAATATAATATGGAATTCTTATTCATCAGCCTTCTGTTTAGAATGTTCTTTATTTGTTTTTCTTTTTTGAGTTTTTGCGCTTTGAAATAATTCTTTAAATTCATTGTAATCTAAAGTAATTACAAAAGCAACCCCAGTTTCAATTACCTCGCCTTGGAGGGCGACTTGGTATTTGTTTATTCGATACACCTTTAATTTATATCTTCCGTCTTTAGAAAGCTGATATTCTACCGTGACATCACCAGCAATTGTACTGGCATCTTCGTTTTGTTGTTGTGATCCTTCTAAACAAAAACTGCTTCCTACGGTAACTTTTAATCGATCATTAAGCAATTTTTTAGAAATCCCAACATTTAAATCTGTTTTGTTTTCCAGTCGCCCTGAGGTATAATCTTGTGAGGAAGCTAAATCAAAATTCAGCTCAACACCACTTATTAAATCGCCTGCCAGATTGTTCAATTGTTGCGACAGAATTTTACTGGCACTTTCTCTTGCTAAAGAAGAAACGGTAGTTCCTCCAGATTCAGTCGCAAATGGATTTTCACCTATAAAACGGTTTAGCAGAAGCAAAGCAAACACTTGTTTGTTGAGTTCATCTGGTTGCTGACGTAATTGGGTCAGTTTAGCTTGTGTGGTGTTGATAATTTCGGCAGAAACACTATTATTTCCTTCAGGCAGAATAATATCAAAAGAAATGCTTGGCTTCATCAGTTCGCCTTTCATTTTCAATTCGGTTTCAAAAGGAATTTTTTGTTTGTAGGTGTTTCTCACGTAAGCCGAGACATTGGCTAATTGGTCGCCCACAAGATCAATGGGTGCGGCCTCGTTTTTATAGACTGCCGTGACACTGATATCAGCTGTTGTAGGTTCACCGGTCCATAGAATATAACTGCCACTTTTGATATCAAATTTTCGTTTGATCAAATTGAAATTCATCTCATAGGACCCTTCCTTCAACTCATATCTTCCGGTTAAAGTCGTTTTTCCCGATGGATCAATACCACCGGTTAATTGAGCTTCTCCTTTTAATTTTAAAAAATCGCCATTGGCTTTGTCGATGAC
>JBAZGP010000024.1:11702-18319 GCA_041652835.1 Lutibacter sp.
TGACAATCGATAATTCAGCGTCCTTATCCACTTCAATGTTTACGGATGCATTTATGCCAGTTATTTCAAGATTACTCAGTGCTTCATCTGCTCGCAGCGTAGTCTGAATCATGGGCGGGTTGTCCTGATCTATAAATTCAACAACACCTTCTCGATCAGCAATCGACGGATCGGTCTGTGGCATCACAACTGTGAATTTAGTATCTTTGTTCACTTTGATATTCCCATCTACGATAGGATTGTTGTAGGTGCCGCCTATGCTCAAATGATTGTCCAGATACATTTCTCCGTAATACAAATCGTTGTCTTTCTCCTGAGAATTGATGGCTTTAAAATTCACGGCATCCAACGTTAAATCAAAGCCGATATTGCTAAAATTTTGACTGTCAATTTTTCCGTTGATGACTAAATCATTCTCTTTTTCGTCTTTTATTCTAAAATGATTGAACGCGATGGTATTGCCGGTAAATGCAATTTTATCATTTAGAGATTTAAAGGTAGCATTGAGTTGGGTTACGTTAAATCCAATTTCATTAAAAAGCAAATCACCAACTACTTTTGGTTGGTTTACATTTCCTGAAATTTTAAAATTTCCGGTAAAAAAGCCAGTACTTTCTTTTATGTTATCCAATGTGAAACCCTGAATGCTTTTTAGATTTAATCTCGAAATATCCAAACTCATGTCTAAATTCCCATCACCTGTTTCATAGGTTCCGTTTAAATCGACCTTATTATCTTGTCCCGTTATGGAAACGTTTGTATTGTAAGTATTGGCTACTTTATTGTCAATATGTAAGGTAATTGTACCAACAGTATCTTTCTTAAAAGCAAAATGATCAACAATCAAATCAGAAGTGAAAATAGGGGATTGATTCAAATTTTCAACGATTGCATTACCATTAATATTACCGCTTATTTGTAAGTCGCCTTTTGTGGCGATATTGCTGATTGTCTCTATCTTAAAATCGTTGAAATCAATAGCCAAAGGAGCATTTGGTTGTTCAGACTGTGACTGTATTCTGATACTGCTTTGCGCTTTGCTTAATTCAAAATTATTGGCATAGATTCCTTTTTTTCCAAAACGAACTAGATTATCTGCATCTAGTTCCCAAGACTCATAATTAAGCAATAGATTTTTTGGGTCAAGACGAAGCTCATTATTTCCCTCCAATGCTTTTAGTGTTCCGGAAATCAGGTATCTTTCTTTATCCTTTAAATCTTTTAACTGCAAGATATAATCGATGGTATTGTCTTGCACTTTTCCGGTAATGGAAGTATAAGGCAATTGGAACTGGCTGTTTTGAATGTCATCCACCACAAGATTGTACACCAATGCATTGTCTTTTGTATCTATTTTTAGAACTCCATTTGTAATGGTATTGTCACCATAAACTAATTTGGGGATTGTACCATTTAAAATTATGGAATCATTGACCGTATTGTAACTTCCAGTTATAGAAATAGGCTCAAGGCTGTTTAATTCCGGAATAAATTTTAATAAAATAGGACTGTCTGAAATTTCAATTTTAAATACCAGTTGTTGCTTTTCGGCTATACTTGGTTTGCGACCTTGATTCGGATTGTAATAATTCGCAACTGAATTAGCTAGTGCATCGGCTATTGTTGTAAGCTTGTATTTTCCTTCTATTTCGGCATTTAAAAATTGAGACTTAAACAACAGTGTGTTTTTTTCTGTTGATGAACTGACGATCATAGAAATGGAATCCAACATAAACTGCTCTTTCTCATCGGCAATAGTAAGATTGATAATATTGAATTTTCCATTAAGATAATCGAGATCAACAGATTGAATATCCGCGTCTAATATTCCTCTGATTTTCATTGGGCCGGCATGTAAATTCAGTTTCTCCAAGTCGGCAACATCGATATTTAATTTTAATTTTCCAGTGGGGTATTTGTCTTTAAAACTACCGCTGCTCACTAAGTCAAAAGTTAAATTTGGATCGTTACTGGCAGCTGAGGCTTGAAACAGGCCATTGTCAATGTTTCCTTTAAGATCGAGATTTTTATAGTCGTATTTATGATAATTGACTTTTTCTATCGTTCCTTCTATGGAGGCATCAGCAGTTTTGGGGTCTAATCCAGATCCTTTTATGGTTGCGTTCAGACTTATTTTACCTATCGAATCATTCTGGATTAATTTGCCTAAATCGAAATTTTCGATGATAGTTTCAACATTGTATTTTTCCTCATTTTTTATTCTTTGGTCAAATAGCGCATTGATTTTTGCAGGACCAAAACTACTTTCCAAAACCAGATCTGTAGCGAAGTTATTGATTGTTCCTTTAAAAGTTCCATTGATATTAAATGATGCGGGTAAACTGATGGAATTTGGAATAGTTTCTTTTGGCAGGAAGTCATTAATGTCCTTTGCGGAGGATACAAATTCCTTTATATCCAAATCAAAATAGGCTTTTTGGGTATCCGGTAAACCGGTAATGGTTCCGCTGCCCACAATTTTCGTATTGCCTATACCACTGATTTCTAAACTTGGAATCTCGATGGCTCCCAACTTACCAAATATCTTACTGTTTATCTGAAGTATAGCATTTGGATTATTCTTAAAAGGCACTGTATTGGCTAAACCGGGGACAAAAAGTAAAATATCTTTAAACCCTACGCTACTTTTTTTCAAAGTGGCATCAATGCTTAATTCTTCTAAATGATCACTAATGGCTGCAATGGACGGATAGCCAATCTGGATTTCGTCTTTTATTAAAGTTTGTGGTGTTTTTAGGTATAAATTTTTAAGAAAAGAATTCGTTTTTCCATATAAAAAATCAGCTTTAAACGACTGAATCTCAAGACCGCTTTGTTCTTTTGCTTTAAAAGCATTTATTTTTCCGGAAGCACCAGAGAAACTGTATTTAATGTCCTGAGCATCAAAGCTGAGCGACTGTAATTTTAAATGGTTATAATCAAATCCTTTTGGTATCGCAGCAGTATTATAATCATCATAGTTGAAATCAACCTCTTCGATATTGGTTTCTCGGACATTAAAATCCCAATCCATGCCTGCATTTGCCGCTGATTCTTTTTTATCAATGTTTATTTTTGATTTACCAAAGGCTACTTTTCCTTTTGCGTCAGATAAATTGAGGACATCAATCTGAAAAAGATGGCTATAAAAATCGGTTTTATCAAATTTAGCAAGGCCCATTTTTAAAGAAAAGATGGTACTTAATTGATTGGTTTCATCCTGATAATCTATGGCAATTTTAGACAGAGCAATTTCGCCTAACAGAAGTTTATAGCTGGTTTGAGGACTGTTGTTCTCCAGATTGTTATTTTGTGCAATGCCTTGTTTTAATTTAAGGTCTAAACCGTTAATCTTAATCTTGGGAACTTCGAAGTCCATGGTTTCCATATCAAAAGTTTTGATGTAGGTTTCCAAGTGATTTAGCTTGATGTACAGATTATTTTTTGAAAAATCGTCAGTATATCTGAGGTTTATCATATCCAGATTAATTTTTTCCAGCGAAAATGTCATTGGGCTTGCATCGGACTTTTGATTATCAGGGGAAGAGAATGCTTTTATGATGTAATCAAAATTAAATATGGAGGTGGAATCTCTGTTGATATTTGCCGTAATTCCCTGAAAATCGACGGAATTGATTTTAATTTTATTATTTAGCAATTGAAACATACTGATGTCAACGGCGAGTTTATTGGCGCTCAACAGTGTGTCTTTTTTAACCCCTTCAAAGTATACCCCTTCAAGTATTATTTTTTTGGGAAACCCAATGTCAATTTTATCTATAGAAACCTTAGTTTGGATTTTATTTTGAATATAAATTACTGCTTTATCCTTTGCGAAATTTTGAACATAGGGAATTTGGATAAGCAGTAACAGCAACAGGATTAACCCGATGATTGTTCCTGCTGTCCATAGGAAAATTTTGAAACCTTTTTTTAAATAATCTTTCAAATGGGGCTATTTTTCTTAATTAAAAACGCAAATTTACACTAAAACTCAAAATTTAATTAACTGTAAAGATGAAAATTTATACCCGTAATCAATAATGAAATAACAAATTATAAAGTTTATGTATAAGTTTGTATATAATATCGTTTTATATTCAAGCCCATTCAGTTGTCCATACTACCAATTTTCACTTAATCTTGCTTTATCATTTAATCATTTATTAAATTTACATCATCTTTATTAAGAGTACTGAAACCTGAATTTGCGAATATTACCATTTGGTTTGTTTATTTTCTTACAACATATTTCTATTATAATTTGACGACCTAAAGACCAGAGATTTTTCGTACGTAACAAATTTTTATTGACTGTTTGCACGTTTGTTTTAGTTCAAATTTAAGCATAAATTTTATGCGGTGTTGGCAACTTTATTTTTCTTGTTTAAAATATTTCTTAAATACAAATCCTGATTTTGGTTCGCCAGTCTCCAAGTCTAAATAACTTATTAGAATCCACTTATGTCTAATTTCAATAACAGTTACTTGTTGCCCTTTTTTTACCAATCCTAATATTTGGCTTCTTTTATTATTTGAATATCTTAAATTTATGTTAGTGGTTGAAATCCTTGTTTTGTGACTTTTCTTAAATTCATAATGCGAATTAAGGGTTGAGAATAGGTTTTAAAAAACAAGCAGTTAGTTTTCCAAAAAGATGTACAATTAAACCGTTTGTTGAACGAACCTTACTTGCATTTTGGATTTGAGTTTTCTCGTTTACCCAATTAAAGAAGGATTCAATAGGCTGTCTTACTGTTGAAACAGCTCTTGAAAAAAGGGTTTCATAAGCGAAATCTCTCTGTTTAAGTTCTTCTGTTTTACCTTTAATCCCTTTGATTGGTGTGAACATTGTGCTGTTGTTTTCTGTGAATAAATTTTCAAAAAACACCTCATTATAATATATCTTATCCCCAAAAAAACTTCTATCTCTTATTGCTGACCAATTTTCTTTAAAAATAGTCAAATCATTTTCTGACGCCTTACTCATCACAATGCTTTCAGGATATGGCAAAGTTCCTTTGTTGTAGTAGTTCAAAGCATGTAATTTTACTCCATAATACCATATTTTTTTAGTTGAATTAAAACTTTTGTCTGTAAGTTCTTGTGCTACCTTTCCTGACCTTTTTCCGCTACAGGTGATAACTGGCATAGAATCTAAAAGTGAAAATTCCATTGAGCATTCTTTGGGCATAAACTCCGTTATTACACTTTTACACAAACATCTCAAAGCTTCTGATAATCGATTCAAACGAGTCGTAAAAGCAACGTAAGAACCCAGTTTAGGAAACCAACTTAGTAAATAATCTTTGGTAAAATTATACATTTGTTTGAGTTTAAATTTTTGTTCTTCATAAATGGAAAACAAATAAATTGTTATTATTTCTTGATCTGTAAAAACTGGCTGGTTGTTATTAGAAAATCTTTCACAAGAATATTTAAGTTCTTGTTCATATTTTTTACACACAGAGTCATAAATTTTTATTAATTTTAATGCTTTAGTCTGATTTATCATGTTGTTTATAATGAGTTAGATACACTATAAATATACTGATAATCAGACTTTTATGCAAATTTTAAACGCGTTTTTTATCATTTTAACACACTTTTTTAACCCTTAATTCGCATTAATATTAATCCGAGAAAAATCAATCCGTCCACTTTTCCAATACAATAATCTCCAAATGGCAGAGATTGATATATAACAAAAAGTCCGATTGCTATAAGTATTAATAGTAGTTCAAATCTCTTCATTTAATTTTTTCGTGCTTGCAGGTAACGAGTTTTTATAAGATTTGTGCGACATAAGAACCCGAGATTTTTCGGACGTAATAAATTTTTATTGATTGTTTGTACGTTTGTTTTAGTTCAAATTTAAGCATAAATTTTATGAGGTGTTGGCAAATCGTAATTTCTTACTTTATCTTTCTTTTATGTTCATCTTGTCTATTGTCCCAAAAAGAAACAATTTCAATAATATTTTCATTTGTTTCATAAAAAATAAGATAAACTTTCATTGGGATTACTCGTGTTTTCTTATTAGATGTCAATCTTCCAATAAATTCACTTTTTGAGAGTATTTTTAATAACTCCTCTGTTTCATTAAGAATTTTTAGGCTATATTTTTTTGAGCCATTTCTTTCGTTATAAAATTCAAGAACTTTTCTGAGTTCATTTTTGGCATTATTCGACCAAATTATTTTTTTGTCAGCCATTCTTTCATTTCCGAAATTACAGATTCATTATTTGAAAATTCACCAGCCTTTAATTGCTTTCTTCCGATTGAAATTGAAGTTTCTTGTTCGGAAGATATTTGAAATAATGCTTGTTCTGAAGTATCAAAAATTGTTTGAAGAGCTTTTAAAAAACTCAAATCTGTAGAATTTTTAATTCTTGAAATTAAATTGTTTTTTATTTGAGATGTCATATCCATAATTAATTCATTTTAATCTTCAAATCAAAAATACATATTTTTATTTAGATTCTTATTCTGTTTGAGTCGTTTTTTTATGTTTGCCAACGTGTTTTTATAAGATTTGTGCGACATAAGAACCTGAGGTTTTTCGTACGTAACAAATTTTTATTGATTGTTTGTGCATTTGTTTTAGTTCAAATTT
>JBAZGP010000025.1:0-18208 GCA_041652835.1 Lutibacter sp.
CTGTGGTTGTTGGTCAATTTTTTTTCCACCGCAAAAAATCCCGACCAAGCATTGTAGGTAGTTCCATCTATATAACCTTCCTGCGCCGTTCTTCTGGAGCCTGAAACCACAAATGCCCAATCGTTTTTGTTCCATCCAGAGGCATAAGTTGCCATTGCGCGGCCCGTATAACTTTTATTGGTCGAAGATACCGAAACCTTTTTAACTTTCTGAAAATCTGAAGCTCTTGTGCTAAAATTTGTGGCGCCCAATATGCCGCCAAAAGTAAAATCAGATGCCGCAATTCCATTTGAAAATTCCTGATTTCTAAACGCATCATTTAATCCACCCCAATCGCTCCATTGCGGCCGGCCATCATAAATTTTATTCATTTCGATCCCATTGATGGCGATAGTTCCGTAACTGGAATCGTAACCGCGGACTTTAAACCAGGCCTGACTGAAATTAAATGCCGCAGCCTGTAAATAAGCGTCTTTTGAAGCTTGAAATAATCCAGCAATGTAGTCGGAGGTCTTTCCATCTTCATCCGATATATCTTCATCAGTCAAAACAATAAGGCTCGTCTCATACTTTTCAACAATGGCTTTTTGCAAAAAAATAGTGCCTAAATTATAGGCTTTCGCTTCAAGAATGTGAATCGGAAAATCTTGTGATATATATCCTTCAAACTGCATTTGAAGGTTATATGTCCCAACGAGAACGTTTTCAATCTTAAATTCTCCGTTTAAATTTGTTTCCGTATAAATATTAAGTGCGGTAATTTTTAAAGAAACTCCTTGTAAAGGTTCTTCAGAAATGGCTTCAACTACTTTTCCTTCAATATAAGTGAGTGTTTGTGCACTTAAATTTATGGCGCAAAAAAAATACGCCATAGTAGCAATAACTATTATTTTCATAGACAATTTTTTTATGAAATTAGTCTTTTTTTGTATACCACCGATAAATAGAAAAAAATAATTATGCTATCTTCCTTAAATATAGCATCCTATTCCCTATTTCGCTTGTAATTTGTGCTTATATTGTGCCTTAAAAAATACTATGAAACGAATTTCCCTTCTTCTTCTGTTTTTTGCGCTAATCGTTGAACCCGCTTTCAGCCAAAAAAATTACGACATCAAAACCATCGCTTTTTACAATTTGGAAAACCTATTCGATATCGTTAACGATACTATAAAAATTGATGAAGCAAGTCCTATTATGGAAATCAAAGAAAATAGGGCTGCCATTTACCAACTTAAATTGAACAATATGGCAAAAGTACTTTCAGAAATAGGTGTGGAGGAAGCCAAAAACAGTCCGGTAATCATAGGCGTTGCGGAAGTTGAAAATTATACCGTTTTGGAAGATTTGGTAAATACCGACTTTTTAAAGGACAAACAATACAGTATTATTCATTATGATTCTCCCGATTTAAGAGGCATTGATGTGGCTTTATTGTACCAATCCAACTATTTTAAACCCATTGAACATCAAGCGTTTGAACTCCGTTTATGGGATGAAAAGGGCTACAGAATATATACCAGAGACCAATTATTGGTGTCAGGATATTTGGGCAACGAACTCATTCATATCATTGTAAATCACTGGCCGTCAAGAAGAGGCGGCGAGGCAAAAAGCAGACCGAACAGAGAAAAAGCTGCCTTTTTAATCACCCAAATTATCGCTAAAATAAAAGAAACTGACCCCAATCCGAAAATCATTATTATGGGCGATTTAAATGACGACCCCATTAACAGCAGCCTAAAAAACATCCTAAAAACCAAATCCAAAAAATCTGATGTGGCGGAAGGCGACATTTATAATCCTATGGAAGACATGTTTCGTCGCGGCCAAAATACCTTGGCTTACCGCGACAACATTAATTTATTTGACCAAATTATGTTCACTTCGCCCTTGTTGACCACTACCAAGGATTTTTCGACCTATAAAATGTTCAAAGTCGGCATTTTTAAACCACAATATTTAACCACCCAAACCGGAAAATACAAGGGTTATCCTTTCAGAAGTTGGGGAAACAACGGATTTACAGGCGGTTACAGCGACCATTATCCGGTATATATGTATTTGATAAAAGAGAATTGAGTATTAAAAAAGGCTGAATTTTAAAATAATATTTTGGGCGTGCCCCGCCAGCTGGCGGGTCAGGCTTTCGGCACTCGCTTTTTTTGCTGAAATACGCAAAAAAGAGCTCAAACATGCGCCTGTGCTGAGCGCAGTAAAAGTACCTCAATCCTTCACGCTGCCAACGTTAATCAGTTTTAACTTGGTGTTTTGGAAAAACATAAGTCTTGAGTCATTAATTCCTATTTTGAGGAATTGGAAAGTATTCCTTTGCATCCTTTGCGTAAAACTTTGCGCTCCTTGCGGTTAAACATTTTTAGTATCTTGGAAAAACATAATACTTGAATTATGAATTCCCCCTTTTGGAGATTGGAGAATATTCCTTTGCGACCTTTGTGCGTAAAACTTTGCGCTCCTTGCGGTTAAACATTTTTAGTATCTTGGAAAAACATAAGTCTTGAATTATTAATTCCTCCTTTTGGGGATTGGGAAGTATTCCTTTGCATCCTTTGCGTAAAACTTTGCGCTCCTTGCGGTTAAATAATTTTAGTATTTTAGATTTTCCTTTGCTGATAATAATTTCAAATTCACTATCAGAAATAAAAAATTAAAACAATAGATTTGTAAATCAAGTAAATCTAACCTAAAAGTAGAAATTATGTATAAATTACAATTCAGTTTTTTATTCTCATTAGCATTTATTGCAATGTTTGCGCAAGATGTGATGACACCGGAAATGCTGCTTCAACTCAATAAAGTTTCGGGAAAAGGAATAACCAAAGACGGCAATACGCTTATTTACAGCGTTTCCAAATACAACTTGGAATCCAACAAGTCTTCAACAGCAACCTATCAAATCCCAATTTCTGGAGGAGAAGCCCAAACAATTACCGATTATAAAACGCTTTTGGCAGATAATAGTGTTTCGCCCGATGGCAATTACAAAATTTCAACCACAGAGGTTAAATTAAAAAACATCACTGGCCAAGATTTTTATAAAGATGTGCCACATTCAAATGTAAAAATTTATGATGAACTCAATTATCGCCATTGGGACACTTGGGAAGATGGCGCTTACGGACACATTTTTTATCAAAATACAACAGAAAATTCATCCGAGCCAATAGATATTATGCCCGGAGAACCTTTCGACTGTCCGCAAAAACCATTTGGTGGGTCTGAAGATTATTTGTGGGCTCCCGACAGCAAAAATATTTTATATGTTGCCAAAAAATTAAGCGGGGCTGCCTACGCCAGCAGCACCAATACTGATATTTACCAATACAATTTGGAATCAAAAACTACCACAAATTTAACTTCTGAAAACAAGGGCTACGATACCAATCCTGTGTTTTCTTCTCAAGGCCAATTGGCTTGGTTGCAAATGAAAAGGGATGGTTATGAATCCGATAAAAAAGACATTATTGTAAATCTTAATGGCACATCCGTCAATTTAACGGCAAACTGGGACGGAACGGTGGACAGTTTTATATGGCAGGATAAAGGCGATAAAATATATTTTGTTGCTCCAGTTTTAGGAACAGTACAACTGTTTGAAATTGGAATTCCTGTTGCTGGTAAAAAAGGCGGTACGCTAAAACAAATCACCAACGGACAATTTGATGTGAGCGGTATTGTTGGCCAATCAAAACAAACTATTGTGGTAAACAGAAGAGATATGAACCATGCCACTGAGTTATACGCCGTAAATTTAAGCAACGGAAAAATGACGCAATTGACACATGCCAACGATGCCATCTATAACAGTTTAATATTGAGCAATGTTGAAAAAAGGATGATAAAAACAACAGACGGCAAAGACATGCTTACCTGGGTCATTTATCCGCCTAAATTTGATTCTACTAAAAAATATCCAACCATTTTATATTGCCAAGGTGGCCCTCAAGGTGCTTTAAGCCAAATTTATTCTTTAAGATGGAACTTTCAGTTAATGGCAGCAAACGGCTACATTATTGTTGCTCCAAACAGAAGAGGAATGCCTGGTTACGGTGTGGAATGGAATGAGCAAATTAGCAAGGATTATGGCGGTCAAAATATGCAGGATTATCTATCTGCCATTGATGAAATGGCAAAAGAACCTTTTGTAGACAACGACCGTTTGGGAGCCATAGGTGCAAGTTATGGCGGGTATTCTGTATTTTATTTGGCGGGTATTCATGAAGGAAGATTCAAGACTTTTATTTCTCACGACGGAATTTTTGATTGGAAAAGCATGTATGGAACCACCGAAGAGCTATTTTTTGTGAATTGGGATTTAGGCGGTGCATATTGGGATAAAAACAATGTCGACGCACAAAAAGCCTACACCGAATTTAATCCTATTGAAAAAGTTGGAAATTGGAATACACCAATTATGATTATTCAAGGCGGAAATGATTTCAGGGTTCCTATCGGACAAGGATTAGAAGCTTTTCAGGCAGCACAATTGCAAGGCATCAAAAGTAAATTGCTGTTTTTTCCAGAAGAGAATCATTGGATATTAGACAGCCAAAACAGCTTGGTTTGGCAACATGAATTTTTCAAATGGTTGAAAGAAACTTTATAAGTACAATTCATTAAAAATATTAAAAAGGCGGAGAAAAAAATTTCCGCCTTTTTTTATAGTGCAGTCAAAAGGGTCGTACAACCAATTGCCTTTAGCTTTAGCTTTAACTTTTTACTTCTGACTTCTAATATCTAACTTCTAATATTTAGCTTTCCTCCTCCAAATCCTTCAACAAAAGTTGTAATGTGGTATAACCATTCCACTCATTTTCATCGACACAAAAAGCGGCTTTAAAGGCGTTTTTATTTTGAATAATCTCATGTTTGTCTCCCATTCCAAAACCGATAGCGTTGTAGGTTGTTTGGTTGGTACCTTCAAAAAGATTCAGCCTTAAATGCGTTTCGTCAGCGCCAATTCTTTTTCCATAACCGTTATCACGCAAATTGCTACACATAAAAATGGGTTTCATGTTTTCCGGTCCAAAAGGCGCCAACTGATTCATAATTCTGAAGAATTTTGGGGTAATTTCAGACAAGCTGATTTCTGCATCAATTACAATTTCAGGAGTTTTCAATTCCTCTGGCATCGTAGCAGCAACAACCTCTTCAAACTTCAATTTAAAATTTTGATAATTTTCTTCTTTTATGGTAAGTCCGGCCGCATATTTATGTCCGCCAAACTGTTCAATAAATTCGGAACATTGTTCCAGAGCTTCATACACATCAAATCCTATTACCGAACGTGCAGAAGCTGCCAGTTTATCACCGCTTTTTGTAAAAACTAAGGTTGGTCTGTAATAGGTTTCAATAAGCCTGGAAGCAACAATGCCAATAACGCCTTTATGCCAATGTGCTGCATAAACAACCGTTGAACACCTAATTTGTTCGTTATTTTCTTCAATTTGTAGCAAGGCTTCGCTGGTGATTAATTTATCCAAATCCCTTCTGTCGTTGTTGTTTTGCTCTATTTCAGCAGCAAATTTAACCGCCGAATCAAAATCCAGTTCGGTCAACAACTCAACGGCATCATTTCCATGTTTAATTCTTCCTGCGGCATTAATTCTTGGCGCAATTATAAACACCACGTCGGTAATGTTCAATACCTTCTTTTTGATTTGGTGAATCATGGCTTTTATTCCGTTTCTTGGACTGGTGTTTATGACCTGCAAACCAAAATAAGCCAATATTCTATTTTCACCCGTTATGGGAACTATGTCTGCGGCAATGGCAGTTGCTACCAAATCCAGATAAGGAACCAAATCATCAATGGTTTGGTTTCTCTTGCTTGCCAACGCCTGAATTAGCTTAAATCCAACGCCACAACCGCACAATTCTTTATACGGATAATCACAATCAACCCGTTTGGGGTCTAAAACTGCAACCGCATTGGGAATTTCATTTCCGGGACGGTGATGGTCGCAAATAATAAAATCAATGTTTTTTTCTTTTGCATAAATCACTTTTTCGATGGCTTTTATGCCACAATCCAAAGCAATAATTAGGGAAATATCATTGTCGTGAGCAAAATCAATTCCTTTAAAAGAAATCCCGTAGCCTTCAGCATATCTGTCGGGAATATACGTAGCAATATTTGGATAAATTGTTTTTAAATAAGAGGAAAGCATGGAAACTGATGTGGTGCCATCCACATCATAATCGCCATAGACCAAAATATTTTCATTTTCTGCAATTGCATGTTCAATGCGTTCAACAGCTTTATCCATATCCTTCATCAAAAAAGGATTGTGGAGGTCTTTTAAATTGGGCCGAAAAAAGGTTTTGGCTTGGTCGTAAGTTTCTATATTACGCTGTACCAATAATTTGGCCAACGTATATTCTATGCCCAATTCATGAGCTAATTTTGTAGTGATTTCGGAATCGGTTTCCGATTTTAATTTCCAACGCATAGCAAAACTTTTTCTCAAAAGTAAGCAAATTTTGTTATTGGTTTATTGGATTGTTGGTTATTGGTTGCCGGTATGTCAATTTTAACTTCTAATATCTAACTTCTAATATTTAACTTCTAATATCTAACTTCTAATATCTAACTTTTTACTATTTACCTTATACTTCACAACCTATTGAACTATATATTGAATTTCAGTGGTTACTTCGGCAAATTGTCTAAACATATGCATCACTCCACAGTATCTTTCAACAGACAGGCTTACTGCTTTTTCAATTTTATCTTTTTGAAAATCTTTATCATAAAAGCGATACGTCACTTTTACTTTATCATAAAACTTTGGATGTTCATCGGTAAGATTGGCTTCAACCTCAATTTTAAAATCGGCCACTTCGGCGCGCATTTTTTTCAATAAAGAAGCTACATCCATTGCGGTACAACCCGCCAAAGAAGTTAGCATCAGCGCTTTTGGACGCAATCCTTTTCCTTGTCCACCCGATTCTTCAGCGGCATCAATCATTAAATTTCCTTCTTCTGCTACCGATTCAAAAAGCATTTCACCTTTCCAACTTACTTCAATTTTATTTATCATAATTATTGTTTTGTTACCTACAAATTTAAAACAAATTTAGGGCTTCATCGTAACATTCATTGCAATTTATATTGAAAAGAAAAATTAAGTGTTGAGATTTGAAATTTTTTGAGTTTGCAATCTGAAACTTGAAATTCCCTAACTTCTAAAAAATTTATTTTTCAAACTACACTTATCTTATACCAATTAAACATTTAAATGTCACAAAAATTCAATGGGTATTAAACATTTAATTTACTGCCATTGTGTTTTCCTACCAATAAATAGTTGTTTAATACAGTAATTACCGATTCTTTGCTTATTGGTTTTGCGATAAAATCATTGCAGCCCGCTAAAAATGCATTTTCTCTTTCTTCGGGTGATGAATAGGCTGTTTGCACTATTATAGGTAAATTCGGACGAATTTGTTTTATCAGCCTTGTTGCTTCATGCCCATCCATTTTTGGCATTTTTATATCCATTAAATTATTCTATTTTCAGGAAATACAAACACGAAAATATAAATTCGATTGGGGAGTAATCCTCAAAATAAATTAAAATTCTCAGGGCAAAAGTTATAAATTATTGAGTAATAAACCAAATTCATTAACTTTTTCCCAATTGGTATATTCAATTTCAGCATCAGTATTTGTGGGACCTTTGGTCATCCACATAATTAATTGAATCATTTTCCTATCAAAAAATGAATATTTTTTATAGTCCAGTTTACCGGCAAAAACTTCAACAATTGTTGGTTTCCAGTCGATAGTTTTAAAAAATTTTATCACATACGGATTTGTTTCCGGACTACTTTTTTCAGGTTTTCTAGCTACTAAATTTACCGAAAAGAAAGCTGTTTTTATGGAATCAAGTTCTTCTTTATTGGATTTTATAAATTCGATAACTTTAGCATTATGAACGCCATATCTTATGCTTGCGCCTATAATTAATTTATCGTATTTAGCAATATTTTCATTAAAATCATCAATTGAAATTAAATCAACTTGATTATTTTGTTGAAGAATCGCGATCAATTTTTTGCAAATTTTCAGTGTTTGTCCGTCAACCGTTGAATACACTATTCCTATTTTAGCATTCATTTCAATCATTTAAAGTTAGTCTTTTTATAAGGTGGGTTCTCAACTGTCTTTTTAACATTATCAAATCTACAAAACCTATAAATTGGTATATATGACATTTGTCAACCCAACTTTTTTATCATTTTTTGGACATTTTTAATGTTATTACTAAAAAAAACCAGTCAATATTGACTGGTTTTTAGTTTTTTAAAGACAACAAATAAATATTAAATTACTTTTACATTTACTGCGCTTAACCCTTTTTTTCCTTCTTCTAGTTCAAATTGAACTTCATCACCATCACTAATTTTGTCAATTAATCCAGAAATGTGCACGAAGTAGTCTTTTTTTGAAGTTTCTTCAGTTATAAAACCGAATCCTTTTGCTTGATTGAAGAATTTTACTGTCCCTTTTTTCATTATTAAAGAATTTATTAAAGCACTAAAGTACTAATAATTGACCTTTTTTTTGATTTTTTTTAAGTTATTTTTAAAAATATATATTTACAAGGCAATCTTTGGCTAATCCAACACTTCAGTTAATTCTTTAAAAACTTGTTTTGGGTTTTTATTTTCGTATAATATTTCATAAACTGCATTGATAATGGGTGTTTTTGCTTTGTTTTTTTCATTAATTAAAAAAGCACTTTTTGTAGCGTAATAGCCTTCTGCAACCATACTCATTTCCAACATGGCACTTTTTACCGCATATCCTTTTCCAATCATATTTCCAAACATTCTGTTTCGGCTAAAAACAGAATAACCGGTAACCAATAAATCACCTAAATAAGCCGAGTTGTTGATATTGCGTTTCATTTTATGCACTTTTCTTATAAAACGCTTCATTTCACGAATGGAATTTGACATTAAAACCGCCTGAAAATTATCTCCATAACCCAAACCGTGAGCAATACCCGATGCAATAGCAAAAATATTTTTGAGCATTGCTGCATATTCTGTACCAATAATATCGTCTGAAGTTTTTGTTTTTATGTAATTACTGGAGAGGTATTTGCTTAAAAGATTTGCTTTTTCTTCATCCATGCAGGCAATGGTTAAGTAAGATAAACGCTCCATGGCAACTTCTTCTGCATGACAAGGACCAGTAATAACGCCAATATTTTTAAACGGAATTTTATAATTTTTATGAAAATGCTCACCAACTATTAATCCGGTTTCAGGAACAATGCCTTTTATAGCTGAAAACACAATTTTTGAAGACAAATCTTCCGTAATCTTGTCCAATTCTCCTTTCAAAAATGCCGATGGAATCGCAAAAATTAAAATATCACCATATCGTACCAAATCATTGATATCATTTGATAAATACAGTTTATTCACATTAAGCTCGGCCGAACTTAGGTAATTTGGATTGTGCTCATTTTCCTTAATGTAATCTATGGCACTTTGATTTCGCATATACCAGCCAACCTGTTCCATATTTTCGCTCAACATTTTTACAATGGCTGTAGCCCAGCTTCCGCCGCCAAAAACGGCAATTTTAGGGTTTGTAATCATTTATATAAATTTTAGAACCCCAAAAGTAGATAAAACTAACTTAAAAGCCCACCCAAATTGGCGAAACTGTAATTTTAAACTGCCAAAACAATTTAATGCCATTAAATTGTTAGTTTTGTACTTTTAAGCCTTAATCTTATTTACACTGAAATTCACCATTGAGCGGACTAAAACGATTTTTTAAAGACACTATTATTTACGGAATTGCTGCGGTTTTGCCGAGAGTAATTAACTTTTTGTTGGTACGTATTCATACTGATGCTTTGCCCGCAAGCGATTATGCCGAAAATACCAATTTTTATATTTGGATTGCTTTATTTACCGTTTTGTTAACATTTGGTTTAGAAACCGCATTTTTCAGATTTTATAAATCCGAAGAAAAAAAAGATGCCCTAATTTCAACCTCATTTATTAGCGTATTTGTTACTTCTTTATTATTTGTTGTAATAGCTTTTTGGTTTTCCGACTTTTTTACCAACTTATTCGACTTTGAAGCAAATCCTCTTCAATTTAAATTATTTATAGGAATATTGGCCATTGACTCCGTTTCTATGGTTCCTTTTGCGTATTTGCGCGCTTCAAATCGGCCTATAAAATACACCGCAATTAAAATGATTAATGTGGGTATTATTGTGGCTATAAATTTAATTTTTTTGAAATTTATTCCTGAATTTAAAGCCAGCGGAAAATACATTCCTGAATTTTTGAACGTCATGTTTAACGAAACTTATATTGTTAATTTTATATTTATTGCCAATATTATCGGAAGCTTGGTTTCCTTAATTTTATTATTGCCGTTTTTGTTGAAATTTAAATGGTCTTTTAACGGTGTACTGTTTAAAAAAATGATGATTTATAGTTGGCCAATTGCCGTTGCCGGAATTGCTTATACTATTAACGAAAATTTAGATAAATACTTAATTGGACAATTAATTGATAAAAGCACTATGGGAATTTACAGTGCTTGTTATAAGTTGGCAATTTTTATGAACTTATACATTATGGCCTTTAGATTGGGCGCTGAACCATTCTTTTTTAACCATGCCGATAAAAAAGACGCCAAAGAAACCTACGCTAAAATTATGAACTATTTTATCATTGTTGGAGCGTTAGTTTTTGTTGGTATTGTTGCTTTTATAGATATCATTAAAGTATTATTTATAAAAAATTCTGATTATTGGGAAGCCATTTCCATTGTTCCAATTGTGTTATTAGCCAATCTTTTTTTAGGAATATACCACAACATTGCGGTTTGGTATAAATTAACCGATAAAACAAGTTATGGAATGCTGTTCTCCATTTTAGGTGCGTTTATTACAATAGTTTTAAATATTATATTGATTCCAAAAATTGGATTTATAGCTTCAGCTTGGGCAACTTTAGCAGCTTACGCAAGTATGATGGTTATATCGTATTTTTATGGTAAAAAGTATTATGATGTTCCTTACAATTTAAAAAAATCTGGAAGTTATTTGTTGGCTTCTATTGTGATTTCCTTTGTGTCATTTACTTATTTCAGAGAAAATTATTGGATATCTGCTATTTTGGTGATGGTTTTTGGAATGTTGATTTTTTCGAATGAAAAAAAGGAAATTTTAGCTTTGGTAAAACGATAACAATTCTTTAAAATGAAATATTTAATTTTTCTTTTTATCATTATTTTTTTGAATGCAACAACAGTCTTTTCTCAAAACACTGTAGAAAAAAAATCGACTGCTTCAGAAAATGTTTCTATGATTCAAAAAGAATTTGTGATACCAAACCTAAACAATATCAGTCATAAAATTTGGGTATATTTACCTCCAAATTATCATAAAAGTTCAAAAAAATACCCGGTAATTTATATGCATGATGCCCAAAATTTATTTGATGCCGCCACTTCATTTGTTGGGGAATGGGAAGTTGATGAAACCTTAAATAGATTATTTCAAAAAACAGGAAAAGGATTTATTGTGGTGGGAATTGAAAATGCCGGCGAAGAACGCATCAACGAATATACGCCTTGGGAAAATGAGAAATATGGCGGCGGAAAAGGAGCTATTTATATGGATTTTATAGTAAATACGCTAAAACCATACATTGATGCCAATTACAGGACTAAAACAAAACAAAAACATACTGGATTAATTGGAAGTTCTTTGGGCGGATTGATTTCCTATTATGGTGGACTTCAATATCCCAATACTTTTGGGAAAATAGGGGCTTTGTCAACTTCATTTTGGTTTTCCGAAAAAGTAGCAGATTTCACTAAAGAAAAAGGAAATTTAAAAAATGTAAAACTGTTTTTGCTGGTTGGCGGAAAAGAAGGCGATGACACGTGTAAAGATACGCAAAATATGGAAAAATTATTGTTGAAAACAGGCTTCAAATCAGCAAATTTAAAAACAAAAATAAATTCTGAAGGCGAACATAACGAAGCTTTTTGGAGAAGTGAATTTTTACCAGCTGTTTCCTGGCTTTACCACATAAAATAATGAATACTTATGAAAATACAAATTATAAACAGTTCAAAACACGCATTGCCAAATTATGAAACCGGCGCCTCTGCAGGTATGGATTTGCGTGCAAATATTTCAGAATCTATTACCCTAAAACCTTTAGAACGTACCATTGTAAAAACAGGATTGTTTATTGCGCTTCCTGTTGGTTTTGAAGCGCAAGTGCGCCCACGCAGCGGACTCGCAGCCAAAAACGGAATTACGGTTTTAAATGCTCCAGGAACCATTGATGCCGATTATAGAGGTGAAATAGGCGTGATATTGGTTAACCTCTCCAATGAAAATTTTATGATAAATGACGGTGAACGCATTGCACAATTGGTTATTGCAAAACATGAACGCGCAAACTGGGAAGAAGTTACAATTTTAAGCGAAACCAAACGCGGTACGGGCGGATTTGGAAGCACAGGAATTTAAAAATTTAAATCTTTTCTATTTTATTAAACAATAAATAATATATCTTACCTTAAATTATAAAAAAGCTTATGTTAGATATTGATGTAAAAACTTTATTTATTTTTTCAGCGATAGCAAATATATTTATTATATCCCTATTTGTTACTTATGTTAAATTATATAAAGTAAAAAATCCCTTTATTCATATTTTTATTTTATCCAGAGTACTGGGAATTGTCTTTTTAGTTATACTTTCCTTGCGAAATGATGTTCCAAAACCTTTTGGTATTATTGTAAATACTACTATAAATTTATTTATTGTTTTCTATGAACTTTATTGCATTTCTTTTATAGAACGTAAATTAGATAAGAAACATTTTAAAAGATTCCTTTTAATTCCTGTATTTTTTTCTATAATATCTTATTTTTTTATTACTTCTTCCGAAAGCAATCGAATTTCAGTTATGTCATTTAGTGTCGCAATTATGTATTTATATACAGCCTATATACTTATCACACAAAAAGGGAAAACTAAAATTCAGCATATAACTGGTTATATATTCTCATTGGTTTGTTTAATGCTTTTAACACGAGCCTTGGGAGCACAATTCACCGTTGGAGTTGAGATGTATTCAACAAATTATCTATTGGCTTTACCTCTCATTTTTTTCCTAATTCTTAACTTGATTATTCCGTTATTATTACTTTTCATTTTAAAAGAAATAGACAATCTAAATCTAAGTGAGTTGAACAAAAGTAAAGACAAGTTTTTCTCCATTATAGCCCATGATTTAAGAGGACCCTTAGGAGGCCTTCAACAAATTGGAGAACTTCTTTGGATAAATAATGTAAGCGATGAAAAAAGGGAAAAACTAACCAATACACTCTATCAAAACAGTAAAAATACCTTTAACTTGTTAGATAATTTATTAAAATGGGTCAATGCCAACACCGGATTAATTGTTTACAATCCTTCCTTAATAAATCTTAATGAAATTTTACTGAATAATAAACACCTATTTAATGCTCAGGTTAAGTTAAAAAACATCAGATTGTCTTGTGAATTAGATAAGGATATCATTGTTTTTGCCGATATGGATATGGTAAATACCGTTATAAGAAATTTGATATCCAACGCAGTAAAATTTACGCCAAATGGAGGTGAAATTAAAATTACTTTGGATAAATTTGATGAAATAAACAATATTTGTATTGTAGTAATAGCTGATAGCGGCGTTGGCATTGACAAGGATTCTCAATTAAAAATTTTTGAAATAGATTCCACTTTATCAACTTTAGGAACCGATAAAGAAAATGGAACTGGCTTAGGATTAAAACTTTGTAAAGAATTTTTAACAATAAATAAAGGAAATATTTGGATGGAAAGCAAAGAAAATAAAGGAACTCGTGTTCATTTTTCACTACCCATCAAAAATATATAAATTATCTATTTAGATATTTTTTTGGTTGATTTTTACACCAACTACTTCGTTGATTTCTAAGGCAGAAGAATGTTCAAAAAATATATTGGTTTTTGATAAAACCGCTTCAATTAAATAATGGCTTCCTTTAAAATACGATGCAATAACGGTTGCTTTTAAACTCGATTTTTTTGAAAAGATGATTTCATTTGGATAACACAACATAGTTTCAGTTGAGGTATTACTTGCGTCCAATTCACTTAAAGGAATTTTATTAATTTCATCAAAAAAAGAAGCGACATAAGCACTTTTCGGATTTGTATATAACTTCTCCGGAGTGTTTTTCGCAATTAATTTTCCATTTTTAATCACCAAAATTTTATCGGCAAAAGAAAGTGCATCGGTGGTGTCATGCGTAGCAACAATACACAAAATATTTTTTGATTTCAAATACTTGAAAAGGTCCCTTCTAAGTTTGTTTTTTCTGAAATTATCAATGTGGCTAAAAGGTTCATCAAGCAATAAAATTTCTGGTTCCTTGGCTATTACTTTGGCTAAGGCAACCCGCTGTTTTTGTCCGCCGCTCAGGTTTTTAACTTTCGTTTGGGAAAACTCGACCATATCAACCACTTTCAATAGTTTCTTTATGCGTTTTTCCTTATTTTTATCCTGACTTGAAATATATTTTCCAATATTTTCTTCAACCGTTATATAAGGCATTAAATCAAAATCCTGCGGAAGATATTTCATAAAATCTTCTCCGGGAATTAATCTGAAATTAGGACCAAGCAATTTTTGGTCATTCCAATAAACAGTGCCTTTTTCAATATGAAGCAGTCCGTAAATAATTTCTAACAAAGTACTTTTTCCTGAGCCGCTTTCACCAATAATTGCAATATAATCGCCTTTATTGGCTTTAAAGCTAATATTTTTTACGACTTCTTTTGAAGTATAGCCAAATGATATGTTTACTGCTTTTAACATCTTTTTATTCGAATCCTATGTTCAAAAGTGCATCGCCCTGATTGACCATCGGGGAATGGTTTGAATTTAAAACGTATCCTTCCTGATTATTTTTAAAGGCACTTTCAAAAGACCCAAAAGGATCGGAAATACTTCCCAATTTAACGCCTTTTTCCACTTTTTGGCCTACGTTAATAAAAGACCGATACATTCCGGAATGTTTGGCCCTTATCCATTTAGAACTTTTAATAATGATGGGAGGATTTTCGGTAGAATATTTTGAGATTTTTGCTGAAAAATCTCTCATTCCTAAATAATGCATCACATTAATTGCACCTTGAATTCCTACTTTTGTTACATTTTTATCTAAATTCAACGATTTTCCGCCTTCAAAAAGCAAGACTTTCTTTCCCAAATCTGCCAAGGATTTTCTAAAAGTACGTTCTTTGCTTTTGCTATAAACGATAAAAGGAGAACCAAAAACATGGGCCAATTTCAAACTTTCTTCATCTGTTTGGTCAACCCTTACTTGAGAATAATTAAATCTTTGTGCTCCACCGGTATGATAATCAATACAAAAATCGACTTTAGGAATCACTTTAGTCATCAAATGATAGGCAAATCTGCTTGCCAATGAACCTGTATTGGAACCTGGAAAAGCACGATTTAAATCTCTGCCATCAGGAAATTCTCTTCTTTGATTTAAAAAACCAAAAACATTCAAAAGTGGAATACAAATAACCGTGCCTTTTTCGGGTTTGTTTAAACCTCCTGCAACAATTTGACGCACAATTTCAACACCGTTGGTTTCATCACCATGAATTCCGCCAATCAACAATAAACAAGGTCCGTCAGTTTTTCCTCTTGAAATGACAATGGGGACTTCAACTTTTGAACGTGTGTGTAAACGGGCAATATCCATATTAATAAGAACCGTTTCGCCAAGTCCAATTTTTTGATGAAGTATTTTAAAATCATTAAGCATGCCTCTCAATATAATGAATTATTTTTCCGGCGATGTCAACGCCTGTAGCGCCTTCAATACCTTCCAATCCAGGTGAAGAATTCACCTCTAAAATAAGTGGACCTCTATCAGATTGCAGCAAATCTACTCCGGCAATTCCCAAACCCATAATTCTGGCAGCTTTTAAGGCTGCATTTTCTTCGTCAATAGATAATTTTATGAGTTCTGCCGTTCCGCCTCTGTGAAGGTTTGACCGAAATTCTCCTTCTTTAGCTTGTCTTTTCATAGCGCCAACAACTACACCATCCACAATAAATACGCGAATGTCAGCGCCTTTTGCTTCTTTAATAAATTCCTGTGCAATTACCCTTGCTTGTAGTCCGTTAAAAGCTTCTAAAACCGATTCTGCAGCGTTGTCGTTTTCGGCCAAAACCACTCCTAAACCTTGAGTTCCTTCTAATAATTTTATAACCAAAGGTGTTCCGCCAACATCTTTAATAATATCTTTAACGTTTTTTGAATAATTGGTAAATACCGTTTTAGGCAAACCTAAACCCGCTCTTGACAAAACTTGCAGACTTCTTAATTTATCTCTTGAACGCATTAAAGCCTGTGATTCAATGGCGGTAAAAACTTTCATCATTTCAAACTGACGCACCACTGCAGTTCCAAAAAAAGTAACAGATGCGCCTATTCTTGGTATTACGGCATCAACATCCAAAAGCAATTCATGTTTATATCTTATTGCTGGTTTTTTCTTTTCAATAATGATATCGCATTTTGTATGGTCAACGATTAACATTTCATGATTTCGAGATTTTCCAGCTTCAACAAGTCTTTTTGTTGAATATAAATTGGGATTTCTTGATAAAATAACAATTTTCATACTATGCACTTTATTAAATTTTTATTATGATATTTTTAAACGATAGGTTTTTTTTTGAAGTATCTACTATAAATTTTTTTGACAGGAACTTTCTTCCCAACAATACGGGAAACTTCATAGAACCTCTTTCTGTTAATGAAAGTTCAATGGGATAAATTTCATTAAAAATTTGAATTTCAGTTTTAATTAAGTACCTATTTTCGGTAATTCCATTCGAACTTTTTATCCTTTTTTGGGTGAACTCCTTGAAAGTAAAATATTTTTCGTGGTATTTTTCATGTTTAGGATCCAAAAACTGGCATTTTAATATATTGTTTTCCTCTTGAATGCTATGGCAATGAAAACTAGAGGTGTACGCTCCAGAATCTATTTTAATATCAATGCCAAACAATGCCAATTTTGGGAAATCAACAACATCTTTTCTGCCAATCAGTGTTTTTAAGTTATTTTTTTTCAAAGGAAAAAGGAAAGCCTAATGTTAGAGAAATATTTTGAAACGTATGTTATTTTTGGCAAAGTTAAACTATTATTGGTTATTAAAAATTTTTTGAAATTTTTTGTTTTCGGCAAAAATCCCTAATTATTTTTCATGTTTTTTGATTTTTTAAACAAAAAAAGGAAGCAAATTTAAAAATTTACTTCCTTTTTTCTCAATTTATTTGAATAAAAAAATTATTCTTTTTTATTAATCATTTCTTTAATCTTAGTTTCCAATTCTTCAGCCAATTCCGGATTGTCTTTTATCAGGAGTTTCACAGCATCTCTACCTTGACCCAATTTGGTTTCACCATAACTGAACCATGAACCGCTTTTTTTCACGATACCCAATTCAACGCCTAAATCCAATATTTCTCCAACTTTTGAAATTCCTTCACCGTACATAATATCAAATTCCGCAGTTTGAAAAGGCGGAGCCACTTTATTTTTTACCACTTTAACTTTGGTGCTGTTTCCAATAACTCTTTCACCATCTTTAATTTGTGTTCTTCTTCTGATGTCTAAACGAATGGAGGCATAAAATTTAAGGGCATTTCCACCAGTAGTTGTTTCAGGATTTCCAAACATCACGCCAATTTTATCGCGCAACTGGTTGATAAATATTACGGTACAATTTGTTTTATGAATAGTTCCTGTCAATTTACGAAGTGCTTGAGACATTAATCGTGCGTGCAATCCCATTTTAGAATCGCCCATTTCACCTTCAATTTCACTTTTTGGTGTTAAAGCGGCCACGGAGTCAATAACCACAATGTCAATGGCGCCTGAACTAATTAAATTGTCGGCAATTTCCAACGCTTGTTCTCCAAAATCAGGTTGAGAAATAATCATATTATCGATATCAACACCTAAATTTTGAGCATAAAATCGGTCAAAAGCGTGTTCTGCATCAATAAAAGCAGCAATACCACCCGCTTTTTGAGCTTCGGCAATGGCGTGCAAA
>JBAZGP010000026.1:0-18193 GCA_041652835.1 Lutibacter sp.
AAACCATGGGTAACAGGAATAACTGTTGCTCCCAGTATTTTCATTCGTATAACATTAGGGTGTTGTTTTGCTATATCAACTTCGCCCATGTGTATTTCGCATTCTAATCCAAAATATGCTGCAGCCGTAGCCAGTGCAACTCCATGTTGTCCTGCGCCAGTTTCCGCAATTAATTTTTTCTTACCTAAGTGCTTAGCAAGTAGTGCTTCGCCCATACAATGGTTTAACTTATGAGCTCCTGTATGATTTAAATCTTCACGTTTTAAATAAATACGACCGCCATATTTTTCGGATAAACGTGCACAATAATATATAGGAGTTGGACGTCCCTGATAATGTTTCCTGATGCTTCGTAATTCTTGAATAAAATTGTGGGACTTACTTATGGTGTGATAGGCATTGGTTATCTTTTTCATTTCTACTTCCAATACTGGTGGAATGAATGCTCCACCATAGGCTTCAAAGAAGCCTTCTTTATTGGGATACTTTTTAAAATAATTTTTCATACGATATCTCTTTTAAAATTTTATTATTTTTTTATAAATGAAAATACTAAAATAATTTAGCATTTTACTACCTTAAATAGCACTCGCGCTTAAGATTTGATGGCAACTTATATATACGCCATAACCTTTTACCTACCCACCCAAAATGGTTGGCTTTGTGCTAAAAAATGACCTATAGTATAATTTTATTTGATAAAGATATAAATTATAAATCTTCAAATGAACTTTTATTTGTTGAATACTTTTTATGCTTTCGTGTGTATATTTCTGTTGTTTTATACGCAAAAAGCCTTAAAAATATGATTGAATTATCGGGATTCAATAATTTCAGAGGCTGAAATTTTAAAGAAAAAAGCGTTAAAATTTTAAATTAATAGGTTAAAAATTTCCCTTTTTGGGGTTAGGGAGCTTATTCATAAGAATGCTTATAAGGCAAACCGCTAACAATTTTTAGCAAGTCGGCTTCAACAGATTCTCTTGGGTATTCAACAATCCGGCCTATTTCTTTATCATTTTTATAGATTATAAATGTAGGAACTCTTTCAATGTTTAACCCTTCCTGTAAATTATCTGGAGTGGATTTGCTTCTGTTTACGGCAATTAATTTTAAATGGTCATAGTTAAAACCTGCTTCATCCAAAATTTTGTAAAAAACAGGCGTTTGTTCTTGGCTATCACCGCACCAAGTTCCCATAAATGCTGTAATTTTAATGTCTTTTAGAAGCGGTTTTAGCTTTTCAAGAACTTCCTTATCAGTTTCATAAGCTGTGTAATTTGGCGTAAACCACTCATTAAAAGGCTCTGCAAGAAAACTTTCTTTATTGGCGATGCCAATTAGATTTCCTGTTTCGTCTTTTTCGGCAGTTACCACGTTTTTTTGAGCAGAACAACTCATAATACTAAGTATAAAGATTGAAAAAAATAAGTTTTTCATGGTGTAAAAATTAAATGCCCGTAAAACTACAAAATTAAATTAAAGAATGTTGGGTCATAACCGCTGGTTTTTCAATCCCCATCAATGCTAAAATAGTTGGTGCAATATCTCCTAAAATACCGTCATCAATATGTTTAAGATCTTTATCCACTAAAATTACAGGAACAGGATTGGTGGTATGTGAGGTATTTGGAGTTCCGTCGGGATTTATCATAGTTTCGCAATTTCCGTGATCGGCGATAATAATGGTGGTATAGTCATTTTGCAAAGCTGAGGTAACCACATCTTCAACACATTTATCAACGGCTTCACAAGCTTTTATCGCCGCTTCCATAACACCGGTATGTCCAACCATATCACCGTTGGCAAAGTTTAAACATACAAAATCGACTTCTTTTTTATCCAATTCTGGAATAATGGCATCACGGATATCAAAAGCGCTCATTTCGGGTTTTAAATCGTAAGTAGCCACTTTTGGAGATGGACATAAAATTCTTTTTTCATTTTCAAAGGGATTTTCTCTTCCACCAGAAAAGAAGAAAGTAACGTGTGGATATTTTTCTGATTCCGCGATTCTGATTTGTTTTTTGCCGGTATTTGCCAATACTTCACCCAAAGTATTTTCTAAATTATCTGCGTGGTAAATGATATGAATATTTTTGAAAGTATCATCGTAACTTGTTAAGGTTACGTAATATAACGGCAATGTTTTCATGCCGAATTCAGGATGATCCTTTTGGCTAAGCACTTCAGTAAGTTCACGCCCTCTGTCGGTTCTGTAATTGAAGAAAAGAACAACATCACCGGCTTTAATTTGTGTTTTAGGATGACCATTTTCATCGGTCATAATAATTGGCTTAATAAACTCATCAGTCACGTTTTCAGCATAACTTTTCTCCATGCTTTTAATGGCATCGGTTGATTTTATTCCTTCGGCATTTACAACGGCATCATAAGCCAATTTTACGCGCTCCCAACGTTTATCTCTGTCCATGGCAAAATAACGTCCGGTAATTGAAGCCAATTCACCAGTGGTTTTTGTCATATAATTTTGAATGGTTTCAATAAAATGTATGCCCGATTTTGGGTCACAGTCCCTTCCGTCGGTAAATGCATGTAAAAATACATTTTTCAGTTTGTGTTCGGCGGCAACATCAAGCAAACCTTTTAAATGGTCAATGTGTGAGTGAATGCCTCCGTCGGAAAGCAATCCCAACAAGTGAATATTTTTATTGTTTTCTTTTGCATAAGAAATCGCATCAAGCAACTCTTTTTCTTTTCCGAGCGTTTTATTTTTTACCGCCATGTTTATTCGAACCAGATTCTGATACACAATTCTGCCTGCACCTAAATTCATATGTCCAACTTCACTATTTCCCATTTGTCCGTCCGGCAAGCCCACATATTCTCCATCGGTGCGCAAACTGGCATTCGCATATTTGCTGTATAAACCATCAATAAAAGAGGTTTTTGCATTATAAATTGCAGAAACTTTTGGGTCTTGGGTAATTCCCCAGCCATCTAAAATCATTAAAATCACTTTCTTATTCATAAGAATAGGGTTTATTTTGAAAGAAACAAATATACGAAGTATTCCACGTATGCGGTTTACAACGTGGTCTTAAATTCTTGTGAAATTTACTAAAACGATTGCGGCAATAAGTTAGAAGTTAAATATTAAATATTAAAAGTTTTTTGATGTAAATATAATGCTGAATCTCAAATCAAACTCCCTTTCCTTGGGAAAGGGTTGGGGATAGGAAAACCGTTAAAAATTGTATTTACTTTTTATACTTTTCAATAGCAGCTTTAATTTTTTCAATTCTATTTTCCGGATCGGGGTGCGTACTCATTCTTTCCGAAACCTGATTTGGGCCTGCAGCATCTTTTAAAATTTTCATCACGCCAATTAGTTCATTAGGATTGTAACCAGCATCAATCATAAATTTCACACCCAATTCATCACTTTCAAGTTCATCATCTCTACCATAACTTAAATTAATAACGTTGGCAATAGCGGCTGCACCTTGGGCAGTATGAGGATCAATACCAACGGCAACACCGTTTAAAATACCTTCTGTTAATCCTTGTTTGGCCAAGCGTTCAGCCGAATGACGGCCAACTACATGCCCAATTTCATGTGCTAAAACCCCAGCCAATTGGTCTTCATTTTCCAATTTTGAAAATAAGGCATAAGTGATAAAAACCTGTCCGCCCGGAAGCGCAAAGGCATTCATAGTTTGTGAATCTGCAAGCAAATGAAAATCGTAAGTGTAAACAGTTTGTTTTGCAACGCTACTATTAACCAGTTTATGACCAACTTTATCCACCAAATCCTGAAATTTTTGATTGTTGTATAATCCGCCATGCTGTTTTGCCATTTCAGGAGCACTTTGCAATCCAATGGCAATTTCCTGATCGGTACTTAATGAAATATGTTGCTTTTTGCCCGTAAATTCATTTGTATCACTTCTTGAATAATATTGAAACACTGTAAATAGCACTATCACAATGCCAATCAGTAGTTTAACTTTTGAATTGCCAGTTCTCATTCTTTTTTATTTTTGCTAAATATAAGCATATCACATTATTTTTTAACGAATAAAACGGCTTATTTTTTAAAAAAGTGTAAATTAACAGCGAAAACCGGAATAGATGAAAAACACCATAAAATTCAATAAAGTTACAGCGCGGTTGCCAAAATACCTGTATCAGTTTATTGTTAAGCAACCTTATGATGAATACACTGCCCAAAACCAAGCGGTTTGGCGTTATGTAATGCGAATGAACATTGACTTTTTGAGTAAAGTTGCGCACGAATCCTATTTGGAAGGTTTGAAAAAAACAGGAATTTCTGAAAATGAAATTCCGAAAATGGAAGGAATGAACAGAATTTTAAAAGACATTGGCTGGGCGGCGGTTTCAGTTGATGGATTTATTCCACCCAATGCTTTTATGGAATTTCAGGCCTATAATGTGTTGGTAATTGCTTCCGACATACGAACAATTGACCATTTGGAATACACCCCGGCACCCGATATTATTCATGAAGCTGCCGGCCACGCACCAATAATCGCGAACCCTGAATATGCCGAATATTTGCGAAGGTTTGGCGAAATTGGTAGTAAAGCAATTTCTTCTTTGGAAGATTTTGAAATGTATGAAGCTATTCGATTGCTTTCTATTTTAAAGGAAAATCCAAATTCATCAAAGAAAAAAATTGAAAATGCACTACAAAAAGTAGAAGATTTACAAAATACCATGGGCGAACTTTCTGAAATGTCACAAATACGTAATTTACATTGGTGGACGGTGGAATATGGTTTAATTGGAACATTGGAAAATCCGAAAATATATGGTGCTGGATTGCTTTCTTCCATAGGCGAAAGCAAAAAATGCCTATCTAACAAAATTAAAAAAATACCTTATACCATTGAAGCCGCAACTCAAAATTTCGACATTACCAAGCCGCAGCCTCAACTTTTTGTGACACCCGATTTTGCGCATTTGAGTTTTGTATTAGAAGAATTTGCCAATGAAATGGCGTTGAGAACAGGCGGATTAACTGGGGTGCAAAAATTGATAAAATCCAATAATATTGGCACTGTGGAATTGAGTACAGGCTTGCAAATTTCTGGAATTTTTACAAACGTGATTACCGATGAAAATAACAAACCCGTTTATATTCAAACTACCGGACCAACTGCTTTGGCCAGCAGGGACAAAGAATTGATAGGTCACGGAATAGATTATCATGCAGCAGGTTTTGGCAGTCCGCTGGGGAAATTAAAAGGCATCAACTTGGCGATTGAAGATATGTTTCCCAAGGATTTAGAGGTCTACGGAATTTATGAAGGCAAAAAAACTACTTTGCTTTTTGAAGGAAATATTAAAGTGGAAGGCGAAGTGATTACAGGAAAACGTGATTTAAAAGGTAAAATTTTGCTGATTTCTTTTAAAAATTGCACCGTAACACATAACGATAAAATATTGTTTCAGCCCGAATGGGGAATTTACGATATGGCCGTGGGAAAAGAAATTATTTCAGCCTACGCCGGACCGGCTTCCGTAAATTCATTCAAGAATTTAGGAGAAGTTTCTGTCACTAAAACACATAAAATCTCTTATTCTGAAGAAGAGATAGAATTGCATAAAATGTATAAAGAAATTGCTGAAATGCGAAAGAGCAGTAAAGTTAATTTTAAAAAATTGACCTTAATTTTTGAAAAACTTAAACTAAATTTTAAATCTGATTGGTTATTGCCGATAGAAATATACGAGCTTGTTTATCAGTCAAATACAGCAATAGAAACGAAGGTTTTAGACCATTTAATTCAGCTAAAAAAGACTAAAAGGAACGAACAGCTTATCACCAATGGAATCCACCTTATTGTAAAATAGCGCAACTATAGTTACCAATGTAAGGGTTTATTAAATTATCTTTGCGAAAATTTTAAAAATTAAAAAGAATGGGTTTTTTCGGATTATTTGGCGGAGGAAATAGCGGTGTTTCAATAGAAGAATATTTAATTGAAGGCGCTGTTGTTATTGATGTAAGAACTATTGAAGAGTTTAGAGAAGGGCATGTAAAAGGCTCAAAAAATATAGTTTTGAATTCTATTCCTTCAAAAGTGGCAGAGATAAAAAAAATGAATAAAAAGGTAGTTGCAGTTTGCAGAAGCGGTGCAAGAAGCGGGCAGGCAACCTCTTTTTTAAAGCAACAAGGAATTGACGTTATTAATGGAGGTCCTTGGCAAAATGTGGCCAAATTTGTGAAATAAAAGCAAATAAGACAAACTTAAAATAGAGGCAAAGGCCTCTATTTTTTTAACATAATTTTAACATGCGTTTAGTTCGGAAGTAAACGAACTAAATAGTATTTTTGTCGAAATTTCCATAGTATGAGTAATGAAAACGACTTAACGGTTGAAAAATTGGCATTGGTAGAAGAGCTTGGCGCACACATAGAATACGCTGATAATTTAGCGCCACTGGCTTCCAGAATTTTTGTTTACTTAATATTAAATGGTATTGAAGGCGCTACTTTTGAAGAACTTACAGAAAAATTAGAAGCAAGCAAAAGTTCAATCTCCACAAATTTGCAATTGTTGCAGTCTATGGGAAGAATCACCTATTATACAAAATGTGGCGAGAGAAAACGCTATTTTAAAGTATCTGCGAACTATTTTATTTCAAGATTAAACGATCAAATTGAATTATGGACAAAGGAATTGAGCAATCATCAAAAAATATATAACTATAAAAAAAAGATTCTGAAATTAAATAATAATTTTACTGAAAATAATTTAAACCTCAAGTTTAATGTTCAGTACTGTGAATTTATCAATAAAATGATTAACAATTTAACAGAATTAAAACAGGATACACTAACCATCATAAATCAAGAATAATAATGTTATCTATTAAAGACATTCTTAAATCAGTAGTCACAATCTTATTGGTTGTTATTTCAGTAAGTTGTAAAAATAATCAGCCTCAACAACAGGCAAAAGGTCCCATACCATTTAAAGTTCAAACTGTTAAAAAACAAGATGCTGTTGTTTATCGGAAATATTCAGCCAATTTAGAAGGGCAACAAAATGTTGAAATAAGACCAAAAGTAATTGGCTTTATCCAAAAAATTTATATTGATGAAGGTCAGGTTGTAAAAAAAGGACAACTTTTATTTAAATTGGAAACAGCAATTTTAAGTCAGGATGCCTCAGCCGCAAAAGCAAGAGTTAGTGCGGCGCAGGTGGATGTTGACCGGCTTGTTCCCTTAGTGGAACGAAACATCATCAGCAATGTTACGCTTGAAACTGCCAAAGCCAATTTAGCCCAGGCAAAAAGCAACTATAACAGTATTGTTGCAAATATCAATTATGCCAATATCACAAGTCCGGTGAATGGTATTGTGGGTAGTTTGCCTTACAAAGAAGGAAGTTTGGTAAACGGTACTATTGATGAGCCTTTAACCACGGTTTCAGACACCAGAAATATAAGGGCCTATTTCTCAATGAATGAAAAAGAATTGCTTGATTTCAGCAGAACTTTTAAAGGACAAACGATGCATGAAAAAATAAGCAATATTCCTGAAGTTTCACTTATTTTGGTTGATAATTCAAAATACGATCACCTAGGTAAAATAGAAACCATTAACGGATTGATTAATAAAAGAACTGGTAGCACAGAATTTAGAGCCGCTTTCCAAAATCCGGAAGGAATTTTAAGGAGTGGAGGTAGCGGAATCGTTCAAATTCCATTCACACAAAAAAATATTGTTTTAGTGCCACAAGTCGCTGTATTTGAAATGCAAGGCAAAAAAATAGTATATGTTGTTGGAAAAGATAACAAAGTTGAAACTAGAGTTATTGAAACAAATGGAACATCGGATTTAGATTATATTGTTTCCAGCGGTATTGAAGAGGGTGAATTACTTGTTGTGGAAGGCGTATCAAAACTTTCAGAAGGCCAAGAGATTATACCAAATAATGTTGGCGTTAAAAATTAATCAAATCATTCTAAAATAACCATCCGATAATTTTCAGATTATGATAAAGACTTTTATTGATAGGCCTGTTTTATCAACAGTAATTTCTATCTTAATAACCATTTTAGGCGTATTGGGATTAATGTCCCTGCCCCTAGAGCAATATCCTGATATTGCCCCACCTACTGTTCAGGTAAGTGCTTCTTATACTGGGGCAAATGCAGAAACGGTGCTAAACAGCATTATTATTCCTTTGGAAGAAGAGATAAATGGCGTAGAAGGAATGACTTATATGTCTTCTACGGCAAGTAATAATGGTACCGCGAGCATCAGCGTTTATTTTGAACAAGGCATAAATCCTGATATTGCAGCGGTTAATGTTCAAAATCGCGTTTCCAGAGCTACCAGTAAATTACCTTCCGCAGTTGTACAAACGGGTGTTACCACCATTAAAAGTCAAACAAGCTCATTGCTGTTTTTCTCTTTATTTTCAGATAACAAGGAATATGATGAAACTTTTGTTCAGAATTATGCCAAAATTAATATTGTTCCGCTACTGCAAAGGGTGAAAGGAGTTGGGCAGGTCAATATTTTTGGATCGAAAGATTATTCCATGCGTATTTGGATAGATCCCGAAAAAATGGCGATGTACAATATAATACCTTCGGATATTCAAGCCGCACTTCGAGAACAAAATCTTGAAGCTGCGCCAGGTAAATTTGGTGAAAATGCTGAAGGTGTTTATGAATATACCATAAAGTATAAAGGCCGATTGTCACAAGTATCAGAATATGAAAACATCATTGTTAAATCTGTAGGAAATGGAGAATTTTTAAGGTTAAAAGATGTTGCAACTATAGAATTAGGCGCTTTTGATTATACTTCCAAAAATATGGGGATGGGAAAACCTGGTGTTGCTGGAGGTGTTTATCAAACTTCAGGATCAAACGCTAAAGAGGTTACTGAAGAGGTGATGAAAATTTTGGAAGAAGCAAAAAAAGATTTCCCTAAAGGAATTGATTATGTGATTCCATTTAATGTAAATACATTTTTAGATGCTTCAATTGAAAAAGTGGTATCCACCCTATTTGAAGCTTTTATTTTAGTGTTTATTGTAGTATTTGTTTTTCTTCAGGATTTTAGGTCTACTTTAATTCCGGTTATTGCAGTTCCTGTAGCCATTATTGGAACCTTTTTCTTTATGAACCTGTTTGGCTATTCCATCAATATGTTAACGCTTTTTGCCATTGTGCTATCTATAGGAATTGTGGTCGATGATGCTATTGTTGTTGTGGAAGCGGTGCATGCCAAATTGGATCAAGGTGCAAAATCAAGTAAAGAAGCCACCGTTTCAGCCATGAGTGAAATCACGGGCGCTATTATTTCCATCACATTGGTGATGTCGGCGGTATTTTTGCCGGTTACTTTTATTAAGGGTTCTTCAGGTATTTTTTATCAGCAGTTTGCCATAACCTTAGCCATAGCCATTCTAATTTCAGCTGTAAATGCTTTAACCTTGAGTCCGGCTTTGTGTGCTTTATTTTTAAAACCCAAAGAGGAATCGGAACATAAGGAAGCCAAACTTGGTGAGCGTTTAAAAATGGCTTTTAATACCAGTTTTGATACGATGCAGGGGAAATACAATCGTATTTTGGAAGTGTTAATGAAAAGAAAATGGATAACAGCCGTTATTTTACTGATAGCCATGGTTTCTTCTATTTACTTATTTAAAATAACACCATCAGGTTTTATTCCTTCGGAAGATAGAGGAATAATAATGGCGGATATTTCTTTGCCTCCAGGCTCAACATTAGAACAAACACAAAAAATTATAAATAGCTACGATTCTATTGTAGGTTCTATGGATATTGTGGAAGAAAGATTGAATGTGGTTGGGTTTAGTTTGTTAAACCGTGTTAATGGAGGCTCCTATGGTTTTTCTATTATGAAATTAAAAGATTGGAGCGAAAGAAAAGGGAAAGATCAATCTGCCGATGCCGTGGTTAAACAGCTTTTCGGAAAAACAGCAGGAATTAAAAATGCGACATTAATCTTTTTTACGCCACCAAGCGTTCAAGGTTTTGGATCTGCGGATGGTTTTGAGTTTAAACTGCAAAATAAGGGTGATGATTCTTGGATTGAAATGGGAAATGTTTCCAATGGATTTCTTCAAGACTTGAATAAAAGACCTGAAATTCAATATGCGATGACCAGTTTTAATCCTAATTTTCCACAGTATCAATTGGATATCAATATTGAAAAAATTAAAGATGCTGGCATCACAGTGAGTGAAATTTTTAATACACTGCAAGGTTATTATGGCGGATTATATACCACAGATTTTAATCGTTTTGGAAAGCAATATCGTGTTATGATTCAGGCAAAGCCAGAAGACAGGGCAACGCCAGAAACTTTAAACAATATTTTTGTAAGAAATAACAACAATGAATCTGTGGCAATTAGCCAGTTTGTGAGTATAAAAAGAATTTATGGTCCAGAATTTGTTTCGAGATATAATCTTTTAAAATCAATTTCAATTACTGGAAAATCCAATCCGGGATATAGTACAGGAGATGCTATCAAGGCTGTGGAAGAAGTTGCTGCACAACATTTGCCTAAAAATTACAACTATGAATTTTCCGGGATGACGCGTGAAGAAATTCTTGCGGGCGGACAAGCAATTTGGGTGTTCCTATTAAGTTTAATATTTGTTTATTTCTTGTTGGCTGCCCAATATGAAAGTTATATTGTGCCGCTTGCGGTGTTATTTTCATTGCCGGTCGGCGTTGCGGGAGCTATCGGATTTATAAATTTAGCCGGACTGGAAAACAACATTTATTTTCATGTAACAATAATTATGCTTATTGGTTTATTGGCTAAAAATGCCATTTTAATTGTGGAATTTGCCTTGCAGCGAAGACGCCATGGAATGTCATTAGCCGAATCAGCCATTCAAGGTGCAAAAGCGCGTTTACGTCCTATTATAATGACTTCATTTGCATTTATTTTTGGAATGCTTCCGTTGGCATTGGCAGGTGGTGTTGGCGCTGTTGGAAATAAATCAATTGGTACAGGAGCCGCTGGAGGTATGTTAATAGGAACATTAATAGGTGTATTGGTTATTCCTATTTTATTTGTTGTTTTTCAAAGTTTACAAGAGCTTATTGGAAAAAAGCCAAATGAAGATGATCCTGAAATTTTATAAAAATATTGAAGATGAGTAAACATAAGATATCAAAATTAGTTATTATATTAATTACAGGAGCATTGTTGCAGTCGTGTTTTGTGGCTAAAAATTATGAAAGCCCTGAAGTTAAAACAGACAATCTATACAAAACAGAACAAACGCTTGACAGCACTTCATTGGCCTCTGTTTCTTGGGATAATTTATTTACAGATCCAATTTTGCAAGACTATATTCGTGAAGGTTTGGCCGATAATTACGATATGAAAATTGCACTTCAAAATCTAATTGCAGCTGAAGCAAATATGAAGCAGGCGAAATTGGGACACCTTCCTTCGGTAAGCATCAATGGATATTGGGATTATGAAAAGTATAGGAGAAGCAATGATTATAATGAATATGAACTTGCAGGAAAGCTGTCTTGGGAAGCCGATATTTGGGGTAAAATAAGAAGCGGAAAAAGAGGTTCAATAGCCGCATATTTACAAACTGTGTCTGGGAAACAAGTTGTTCAAACGGAAATAGTGGCTAATATTGCCTCAACATATTACCAATTATTGGCCTTAGATGCGCAAGTTAAAGTAGCAGAGGAAACATTGATTAACAGAGAAAAAGGAGAAGAAACTATAAAAGCGTTAAAAACTTCAGGAATTGTAAATGAAGTTTCCGTAAAACAAGCCGAGGCTCAAAGATATGTTACTCAAATAATATTGATGGATTTAAAATACAAAGTAAATGTTGTTGAAAATAGTTTTAGTATTTTATTGGGAAAAGCCCCAAAAGCAATTCCTAGGGATGTCTTTGAAAATCAAAAAATTACTGCAGATATCAAATTGGGAATTCCTGCATTATTATTAAGCAGAAGACCAGATGTTGTTTCGGCAGAATTAAATTTTAGAAATTCATTTGAATTGACAAATGTAGCGCGAAGTAATTTTTATCCTTCATTAACAGTAAGTGCAGCAGGTGGTTTGAACAGTTTAGATTTAAAGGAATGGTTTAATGCAAATTCTCTTTTTACAACGATTCTAACAAAATTGACCCAACCTGTTTTTAATCAAAGAAGCATAAAAACAAATTTTGAAATAGCGAAAGCAAATCAGCAAAAAGCATATTTACAATTTGAAAAAAGTTTGATAGTTGCAGGAAAAGAAGTTTCTGATGCGTTGGCAGATTATGATAATGAAACAGAAAAACTAATTATCAGAAAAAATAAACTGGATGCTTTAAAAATTGCTGCTGATTATTCAAATGAATTATTACAGTATGGAATGATTAATTATTTGGATGTTTTAACGGCAAATGATGATGCTTTAAGTACAGAGTTAGAATTAATTAACAACAAATACAATCAAATGAATGCGGTTATTAATTTGTACAAAGCATTGGGTGGAGGTTATTAAATTTTAAAAAACTTATTATACCAGTAAAAAATTCAATTGGTATTATTTATTGAAGTTGATTGATTGTTTATATGAATAAAAAGAAGGAATTACCCTTGTAGTTTCTTCTTTTTTGATTAAAATTTAATATTAAATTGGTACTTAAAAGCGTCAATTTTTTGCTGTAAGTCTGCTAAAAATAATTGATGTTGTACGGAATTTGGGTTGAAGGGTTTATGTGCCAATCCTTTTTGAATGGTTTCAACTTCTTTTAGTATTGGAACTGTTTTTTCACTTATCCAAACCTGTTTAAATTGTTCCCAAATATAATCAATGGCGGTTTCATTGGGATGAACCATATCGCTATTGTAAAAACGGTAATCACGCAAATCATCCATCAGTATTTCAAAAGAAGGAAAATAATGCCCACTAACTCCCATGGGAATTTTAATAATTTGATGAATGGCAGTTAATAAATGCGCTTTACTTTGCGAATTTTCTACAAAACCATCTTTGAGATGTCGTACAGGACTTACCGTAAAAATAACAGTTGCCTTCGGATTAATTTCTGAAATTAGGTGACAAATATTTTTTAATGAAGCGGAAATTTCTTCCACAGAAAGCAATTCTTTTTTAAACTTTTTTTGCGGAACTTTATGGCAATTACCAACTACAAAACCAGTTTCAATAAATGTATAAATCCAAGAGGTTCCTAAAGTGATGATAATATGTGTTGATTCGTGTATTCGTTTATTTGTTGATTTGACGGCATTATTTAAATTGGAAATCAATTCATTTTTATCAACAGCGCTCATATCGGAGTGTGCATCAAAACAATGCCAGCGTTCATTTAAAAGAAAAACATCCTTTTCGGTATATATTTTTTCTTTTATGGCGTTGACAATTAAATTTTCAATGGCTTTCGGATTGAATAAAATACCAAACGGATTGCTAACAACATCAAATTTATAATAAGCCAGTTTTTTGCTGATATTTTCTGAAAAACAAGAACCAATTAACAACAATTTAGAAGCATAATCAATTTGATTTTCTTCCTTTTGAAGTTGTATGTTGGTTCTGAAATTCATTTGTTTAATTGTTTATCCACTTTCAGTCGGTAGTTCTGATTATTCGTTTAGTTATTTATTTGTTGAAATGATTCAATTTTTGTTTCACTTCATAGTTAAAAAAACACACCCCTAACCCCTATTTCGACTGCGCTCAACACAAGTCTCAAGAGGGGAATTTGATTCGTTTAACTTTTTACTTCTAATATCTAATATTTAACTTTTAACTTTCAGCTTTCAAACAACATATTTTCTCCCGTTTGCCAAAGCTTCTTCAATTCCTTCGGGCTTTTTGCCTCCTGCAGTTGCGAAATAAGGCTGTCCGCCGCCGCCGCCTTGGATAAACACGCCAAGTTCACGCACCACTTTTCCGGCATTGAGTTGTTTTTCTTCCACCAAGTTTTTAGCGATATAACAGGTTAAAAAGGCTTTTCCGTCGGTTTCGGTTCCAACCAATAAAAATAGGTTTTCAATTTTATTTCCCAAATCAAAAGCCAAATCTTTAATGCTATTTTGGTCTAAATCCAGTTTTACAGCCAAATAATTAACGCCGTTAATACGTTCAACTTGTTTTAGCAAATCACTGGTCAAACTTTTTGCCTTCTCCTTTTGCAAAGCTTCAACTTGTTTTTTTAATGTTGCATTTTCTTCTTGTAAATCTGTAATGGCTTTCACAGGATTTTTAGTGTTTTTCAACACTTCTTTCACTTCAAAAAACGCATGGGTATTTTCAAGAAAGTATTCTTTTGCAGCATCGCCTGTAATGGCTTCAATACGCCGAACTCCTGCTGCAATTGCGCCTTCAGAAATAATTTTAAAATGCCAGATATCTCCTGTATTTTGAATGTGGGTACCTGCACAAAGCTCCACAGATTTACCAAATTGAATGGTGCGAACGGTATCGCCATATTTTTCACCAAACAAAGCCATTGCGCCTTTTTTAAGCGCGGTTGCAATAGGGATATTTCTAAATTCTTCCAAAGCAATTTTACTATCGATACGCGCATTTACAAAATCTTCCACATCACGCAATTCTTCAGGGGATAATTTTGCAAAATGCGAAAAGTCGAAACGCAGGCTTTTTGAGTGCACCGAAGATCCTTTTTGTTCTACGTGAGTTCCTAAAATTTCTCGCAATGCCTGATGAAGCAAATGGGTGGCAGAATGGTTACAAGCAGTTCTAAATCGCTGTTTTTCATCTACCACGACTTTAAAACTTTGGGATTGATCTTGAGGTAAACTTTTGGTAAAATGAATAATTAAATTGTTTTCTTTTTTGGTATCAATAACATTGATAAAGTTTCCGTTGCTCACTTCAATATGCCCTTTGTCCCCTACTTGTCCACCACCTTCAGCATAAAAAGGCGTTATATTAAATACCAGTTGGTATAAATCGCCTTCTTTTTTTGAAGAAACCTTTCTGTATCTTGTTATTTTCACATTGGCTTCTAAAGTATCATAACCAATAAATTCTTCTTCTGCATCGTGATTCAAAATAACCCAATCATCAGTTTCTACAACTGCTGCAGCTCTTGAGCGGGCTTTTTGTTTTCCCAGTTCTTGTTTAAATTCCTCTTCATCCAAAGTCATTCCTTTTTCAGAAAGAATTAAAGCGGTTAAATCAATTGGAAATCCAAAAGTATCAAACAATTCAAAGGCTTTTTTACCTGAAACTTCTGTTCCTTTAGTGCTTTTGATAATACCATCCAACAAAACCAATCCTTGGTCCAAAGTTCGCAAGAACGAATTTTCTTCTTCTTTAATCACATTGGTGATCAATTGTTTTTGCGAATTTAATTCCGGAAAATAGTCGCCCATTTGCTGACTTAAAGTGCTTGCCAATTTGTAAATAAAAGGCTCTTTTGTATTTAAAAAAGTAAATCCGTAACGAATTGCACGTCGTAAAATTCTTCGAATAACATAGCCAGCACCTGTATTGGAAGGCAATTGTCCGTCAGCAATGGAAAAAGCTACTGCTCTAATATGGTCGGCAACCACACGAATGGCGATATCGATTTCTTCATTTTTGCCATATTCATTGTTGGTAATGGCTTCAATTTCTCTGATTAGCGGTGTAAAAACATCGGTATCATAATTGGATTGTTTGTTTTGAAGCACCATGCACAAACGCTCAAAACCCATTCCTGTATCCACGTGTTTTGCTGGTAATTTTTCAAGCGAACCATCGGCTTTTCTGTTAAATTCCATAAAAACCAAGTTCCAAATTTCCACCACTTGCGGATGGTCATTGTTTACCAAACTTCTGCCAGAAACTTTTGCTTTTTCTTCAGCAGATCTAATATCTACGTGAATTTCGGAACAAGGTCCACACGGGCCTTGCGCACCCATTTCCCAAAAATTATCCTTTTTATTTCCGTTGATAATTCGGTCTTCGCCAATGTATTTTTTCCATAAATCAAAAGCTTCTTGGTCGTATTCCAAGCCTTCATCTTCCGCTCCTTCAAAAACGGTGACATACAAACTGTCTTTATCTATTTTATAAACATCAACCAACAATTCCCAAGCCCAAGCGATGGCTTCTTTTTTAAAATAGTCTCCAAAACTCCAGTTTCCAAGCATTTCAAACATGGTATGGTGGTAAGTATCTTTGCCAACTTCCTCCAAATCGTTGTGTTTTCCGGAAACGCGCAAACATTTCTGTGTATCAGCAACCCGTTTATTGGTGGCGGTTTTTTGTCCCAAAAAATACTCTTTAAACGGCACCATTCCTGCATTGGTAAACATAAGTGTTGGGTCGTTTTTCAATACCATTGGAGATGAAGCTACAATGGTGTGTTCTTTTGAAGCGAAAAAATCTAAAAATTGTTGACGTACGAGTTGTGATTTCATAACTAATTTATTATTTTTTTTAAGGTTTATTCCAATCGCCCACAGGCATTGGAGTTAACATTTTTAAAATTTTTCAAGCAATCATTTTGTTAATTATATATTAAAAAACATGGGCTATGCCAATTGTATAAAACATTTTGTAAATTTGTCCTTCACCTTCAAAATATTATTCAATATTTTGTTGTTTTATGATGCAAAAATAATATAATTTTTATTCAATGGCGAAGGTAAAATATTATTACGATCCAGATTCTCTTTCTTATCAAAAGATAAGAATTAAAAAGAGAGAAAAATTTAAAAGATTGTTGCTTACCATTATTTCGGCGTTTGTTTTTATGATTGCCGGTTTTGTTGTCTTTTCTACCATTCTTGAATCTCCTAAAGAAAAAGAGTTAAAACGCCAGTTAGAGTTTTTGAAATTAAATGAAGAATTGCATGCCAAAAAAATTGTGCAAATCAGTGAAGTTTTAGCCGATATCCAAGACCGGGACAATAACATTTACCGCTTGTATTTTGAAGTAAATCCGATTCCCGACGAACAGCGAAAAGCTGGATTTGGCGGTGTAAATCGCTATAAAGCTTTGGAAGGTTTTGACAATTCTGATATGATTATTGACGTGACTAAAAATATGGATATTTTGTCGAAGCAACTTTACATACAATCAAAATCATTAGATGAAATTGTAAAATTAGCAGCGAATAAAGAAAAATTATTAGCAGCAATTCCTGCAATTCAGCCTGTTAGAAGTGAAAATTTAACAAGAATGGCATCCGGATACGGCTGGCGATCGGATCCTTTCACAAAGGCAAGAAAAAAACATGAAGGAATGGACTTTTCTGCGTCTGTAGGAACTCCAGTGTACGCTTCAGGTGATGGTATTGTGGAAAGAGCCGACCAAAATTCGGCAGGATATGGTAAGCACATCAGAATAGATCATGGTTTTGGCTATATTACCCTTTACGGTCATTTAAGCAATTACAATGTTAGAAAAGGTCAAAAAGTAAAAAGAGGAGATTTAATTGGTTTTGTTGGAAATACGGGTCGTTCTCAAGGTCCGCATTTGCATTATGAGGTTCATAAAAATGGAACTGCCATAAATCCTATTAATTTTTATTACGGAAACTTATCTCCTGAAGAATTTGAAGCGATGCAAAGAGCAGCACAAATTGAAGGACAATCACTTGACTAATGCATATAGATTTACCTGAAAAACGATATTATAAAATTGGCGAAGTTGCCAGCGCATTTGGCGTGAACACTTCCCATATTCGTTTTTGGGAAAATGAATTCGATATTTTAAAACCCAAAAAAAACAAAAAAGGGAATCGTCTTTTTACTCAGGAAGACATCAAAAATTTAAAGCTTATTTATCATTTGGTGAAAGAAAAAGGATTTACTTTGGAAGGTGCAAAAAACAAAATGAAAGAGCAGCCTAAAACGGTAAAAAACAATCAGGAAATCATTACCCGCCTGGAAGCCATTAAACAAGAGTTGATAAAAATTAAAAGTCAGATAGATTAATTTTTTTGATAAATTTGTAACATAATTGCTTTTTATTGAACTTATTAAAATATATTATTAACAAATAAAAATCTTAAAATATGAAAAAGTGGTTAATACCAGTAATAATTATAGCAGTAATCGCATTCGCAGGTTATAGCTGGGTAAAAGGATTTTACAACACAACAATTCAGTTGAATGAAAATGTTTCTGAAAGTTGGGGGAATGTCCAAACAGCTTACCAACGCAGAAGCGATTTAATTGGAAATTTGGTAAACA
>JBAZGP010000027.1:0-18005 GCA_041652835.1 Lutibacter sp.
ACTTTCCAATTCCCCTGCCATATCAGCAAGAACATAAACCACTCTTTTTTGATCTTTCCTATAAATTGTTTTTTGCAAAGTATCCTGTTTTATGTGAACCAAATCACTTATTGGAATAACAGTACCTTGATTTCCTTTAATTTTTATATTTTGAATGTCCTGTAAACTGGTTTTATCAGCATCATTCAGTGCCAAAACAATATCAACCTGATCAAAAGAATTTTCATCATATAAATAGGAAATTGGGTATTCCTTCAAAAGATAGGTCAAATTTCCAACAATTTGTTGGGGCATAATCCCGTTAAGCATGGCTTTTTCTTTATCAATTTCAAGCCTGTATTCGGTTTGTGCATCTTCAACCATCCAGTCAATATCCACCACATCATTGGTGTTTCTCAAAATTTCCTTAACCTGTTTTGCCACTTTAATTTGTTCGGCATAATTTGGTCCGTAAACTTCGGCAACCAGTGTTGACAACACTGGAGGTCCTGGCGGAACTTCAACCAATTTCACATTGGCGCCGTACTTTTTAGCAATTTTTATAATTCCTGGGCGCACTTTTTTGGCAATATCGTGGCTTTGTAATTTTCTATTTTCTTTCAATAAAAGATTTACCTGAATATCTGCCATATTGCTGCCACCACGAATATCGTAATGACGACCCAAACCATTAAACGTAATAGGAGCAGAGGTGCCAATATAGTTTTGGTAATTGACCACTTCTGGGGTTGTTGAAACGTATTGTGCAATTTCTTTGGTTACTGCGGCAGTTCTTTCCAGTGTAGTTCCTTCCGGCATATCTATAACCACCTGAAACTCATTCTTATTGTCAAAAGGCAGCATTTTTACGGCAACCGATTTTGTAAAGAACATCAATATGGAACCTGCCAATAAAAATAGGGTAATACCAATGGTAATCAAGCGTTTTTTACGACTGTCTAAAAGTGGCTGTTCTAATTTCTTATAGATTTTATAAACCATCCCGGCTTCTAAACCTTGTTCTTTTTTGTGTTCTTGCGAATCTTTTTCACGCAATAAATGATAGCCCAAATAAGGTGTAACCGTTAAGGCAACAAAAAGCGACAAAATCATGGCAATAGAAGCGCCAATTGGCATCGGACTCATATAAGGTCCCATCATTCCCGAAACAAAAGCCATAGGCAAAATAGCGGCAATTACAGTGAAAGTTGCTAAAATTGTTGGATTTCCTACTTCATTAATGGCATAAATGGCTGCTTGTTTAAACGGCAATCGCTTCATTTTAAAATGCCTGTGCATGTTTTCAGCGATAATAATACTGTCATCAACTACAATTCCCACCACAAAAACCAAAGCAAATAAGGTAATTCGGTTTAAGGTATAACCCAATAAATAATAGCTGAATAAAGTTAGTGCAAATGTTAATGGAACAGAGAAAAATACTACCAATCCGCCACGCCAGCCCATTGCCAACATCACTAAAATGGTAACTGCCAAAATGGCCACACCCAAGTGAAACAATAATTCTCCTACTTTATGCGAAGCGGTTTCCCCATAGTTTCGGGTAACATCTACGTGAACATCGGCAGGAATTAAATTTTGTTTCAGGTGTTCCACTTTTTCCAAAATCTTTTCCGAAATTTTCATAGCATCAGCTCCTTTTACCTTTGCAATTGAAAGTGTTACTGCGGCGTATTCGTCAGCATTTGAGGTGTATTTTTTATTATTTTTTCCATAACCAAAAGACACATAACTACTTGGTGTTTCTGGACCATCTTGAATTGTTGCAACCTGTTTTAAGTAAACCGGCATATTTTTATTAACGCCAACCACTAAATTTTCAACATCTTCTGAAGAGGTTAAAAATTTTCCGGTTGTAATCAAATATTCTTGATCATTTTTCACAAAGCTACCCGATTGGGAGCTGCTATTATTGGCTTGAATCATTTGCATAATTTCAAGGGCATCAATGCCATTTTCAGCCATTTTATCTTTGTCCACAATCACTCTTAGCTGGCGGTTTCTTCCTCCAATTACTTTAGTGATGGAAACATCTTTCACTTTTTCTATTTCAGAAGTCACCTCTTCCGCAATTTGACGAATTTGAAAATCGTTATAAGTTGAACTCCAAAAAGTAAGTCCAAGCATAGGAACATCATCAATAGATCTGGTTTTTATCAAAGGTTGGGTTACTCCTGGAGGAAACATTCCCTGATGCCTCATCAACTCATCATACAGTTTTACATAAGAGCGTTCTGTGTCTTCACCCACGTAAAATTGTACAATCATCATCGATTGTCCGTTCATAGCGATGCTGTGCACATGCTGAACACCTTTTATATCGGAAATAATTTTCTCCAAAGGCTTTACAACACGGCTTTCCACCTCAGTTGGACTTGCTCCCGGATAGCCAACCAACACGTCGGCCATTGGAACAATTATTTGTGGTTCTTCTTCCCTTGGGATGAGAAAAGAACTGTATACGCCAATTGCCATTAAGGCGATCATCAAAAGAATGGTCAACTTAGAATTGATGAAAATATTGGCTATTTTACCTGAAATTCCTTCTTGCATTTTATTTTGTTTAAAGTTTAAAGTTTGAAAGTTTAAAGTTTTTTAAATACTGAAAACTTTGACTATTAACTGATTACTTATTTTTTTATTTTTTTGGGCGTGTCCCTCCCCGCCAGCTGGCGGGGAGGGTCGGGCTTTCGGCTAAATCTTTTGTTCCGCTGCGCTTCACAAAAGGATACCGCCTCAATCCCTCACGCGGATTTCACATTAACAATATTTTTTTACAAATAGTGATTTTGTATGAAATCCAATTATTTAACTTCTTTTTCTTCGGGAAGGGCTGGAGATGGGATAACTTTCGCTCCGTTAAATAATTTTCCATCAGCTGAAACAATAAATTGCTCATTTGAGGTCAATCCCGACAAAACTTCTACTTTATTACCAAATGTTTTCCCTGTTCTCAACCATCTTAAAATGGCAACATCTTCATTTCCAATAGTGTAAATACCTGTTAATTGTCCGTGGCTTATCAAAGCACTTTCCGGCACCAAAATTAAATTTGTTTCTGTTGAATTTTCTACAGGAAATTGTACAGAAGTAAACATGCCGGAAAGTAATTTAGCATCTGTTTTGTCTAAAATTACTTTTACTAAATATTGGCCACCTGTATTTTTTGCTGAAGTACTCACTTCACTAACGGTACCCGTTAACAATTCATTTGTTGATTTTACAACAATATTTGCGGTTGAACCTGATTTTATTTTTGTAATTTCAGATTCTGGCACTAAGGCAGTTACTTGAAAGTTTCCCGGAGTTTCCATGCTTATTAAAGGCATGCCAGGATTTGCCATATCTCCCTTATTTATAAATTTTCCAGTAATAATACCGCTAAAAGGTGCTGAAATATTGGAGTAGGACAGTTGTGCATTTACCTGATTTTTCATTTGATTGGCACCTTCCAATCTCGCTTTTGCCATTTCATAATTGGCGGTGATGTCATCCATTTCCTTTTGTGAAACGCTATTTTGTTTCTGTAATGCCTTAAAACGGTTATAATCTTTTTCGGCATTTTTAAAAGCCGCTTTGGCTTCAGTTATTGAGGCAGTTACTTGTGCACTTTGTGCTGTAATGTCGGCACTGTTAATACGCAATAATAGCTGTCCTTTGGTTACTTTATCACCAACATTTACGTAAGTCTCAGTTACATAACCCATCATTCGCGTGCTTAGGTTTGCGTTTTGTACTGCTTCAATTTTACCACTTGCCGAGATAAATGCGCCAGTCTCAGCAGACGGCGTACTCACTTTTACGGCGATGGCCGGTGAGTTATCCTTTGAAGCTTGTTTATCTTTTCCGCAACTTGCAACTAAAATTAAAGTTGCAATTGCTGTTATTTTTATAATATTTTTCATTGATTTTATAGTTTGAGAATGGTTTTGTTTAATATTTTTTGGTCTGTTTTCAGCTTATTTTGTCAAAAATTCAACGTAAGCTTTTGTAAAATTATAACTGAAAACAGTTTGAAGGTATTCCAGTTGTTTTTGCAAGTATTGTGTTTCGGAAATGAGCAAATCAGAAGTCTTTTCTAAACCTTGTTCAAACCTATTTGTCCTTATTCTTAAGGCTTCTTTTGATTGCTCTGAAGCTAAATTTGTGAGTAATAACTTGTTTTCGGCATCTTTAAGCTGGCGTTTGGCAGTATTATAATCTAAGTTGCTCTGATTTTTATATTGTTCTAAGCCAATTTCAGCTTTGTCAAGTTCGGCCTTACTTTTTTGAATTTTCCCAATGCGTTTATAACCATCAAACACATTCCAAGACAATTGGGCGCCAACCAAATAACCCTTCGCATCTGTACCAAAAAGTTGGTCGTCGTAGATTTCATAACTTCCAAAGGCATTTAAGCTTGGTAAATAGCTCATTTTGTTTGCTTTATGCATATTGCTATACGCTTCAGCACTTTGTTGCATGGCATCAATATCAGCCCTGTTTTCTGAAAGGTTTTCATTATAAATGGATAAATCCAAGGTTGCAATTAGTTCATCTGCAGGTTTTAAAACCATTGCATTTTGATCACCCATTAAAAATTTGATATTATCGGAAGCATTTTGAACACTGCTTTTTGCACTTAACAACTGATTTTCAACTTCGGTCAAATGAACTTCCACCGATAAAATATCAGCCCTTTGAAGATATCCCTGCTTAAAATTATTATCCGCTATTTTTTTGTTTTCAAGAGCGGCTTCTTTTGCCTTTTCTAACACTTCAACAGCTTTATAAGCCAGCTGCAATTGCATATAAGCTTTAGAAACTTCCAGTTTTATATAGTCTTTTGTTCTTTCAAACTGTAATTCCACCGCATTCATTTTTGATTTTGCCGCTTTGCGCATATACAATCCGTCAGCATTAAAAATAGGTTGCTGCACTTCAACTTTAGTAGTGAAATTTTTCACTTCACCAGGATCATTCAACAGCGCCGGATTAAAATCGGCTTCCGTTAATATTTCCTGATTTAATTTTGAACCAAATGCCATTAACGGATTTGTGGTTGCCATAGCGGTATGCGAAATGGTAATATTGGGTAGAAATATTGAATTTGTCTGATTAAAATCGGCTTTGGAAATGCTATAATCTTTTTCTGAAATTTTAATGGTTTGATTGCTCTTTTCAACCTTTGCTAACACTTCTTCTATGGAGATAGTTTGTACCTCTTGAGCATTAATAATTAACAGGTTAAAAAGAAAGAAAATCATTAATGAACTACTTTTAAATTGCATAGTTTTTGTTTTTAATTTTGGACAAAAGTAATGGAGGCTACAACTTAAGGAGGCAATAAACGTTACAAAGCTATGTAACATTCATTGCTTATAATTTCATCATAACTCCATAGCTATTAAATTACTAATTTAACTTTGATAAAAAAATGATTTTAACAAGAAGTCTGTTTAATTAGTGGGAAACCACTAAGATCCTTTGTTTTATGGAAATTTTTAAAATAACTTAATGAATATGATAAGAGATTATATTTAAAAAAAGTAAATGTAATTCAAAATAACTGTCTTAAAGAGCTTTTTATTTGGGTAAAGTTGAATACAAAAACAAATAATTGACAAAATTTTGCTGAGTTTACGTAAAGAAAACATCAATAAAATCAATTCTTACTTGCGGTAAATTCAATTTAATCTTTACAAAAGGAAATAAAATCCAATAAAAGAATGGTTATTTGTTTTCTTTCAATTTTTCATCATCTAAGGGTAGATTGTCGATATTAATAAGGTGTTTTCCTTTTCTAACTCTCATATTTAGGGCTTCGACACCCAATGAAAATGCAATGGCAAAATATAAATATCCTTTGGGAATTGCACCAACTTGTTGGTCAAATATTTCTGCATGCGACAAATGTGCACCTTCTGTAATCAACATAAAACCAATTAAAATTAAAAACGACAATGCCAACATTTGAATGGTTGGATGCGCATTTACAAACTTGCCAACAGGCGCAGAAAAAATCATCATAATAATCATAGAAATCACAACAGCGGTTATCATAATAATTAAAGCGCCTTTTATTCCATTGGTCATTCCAACAGCGGTTAAAACAGAATCGAAGGAAAAAACAATGTCAATCATCACAATTTGTAAAACCACTCCTTTCAGTGTAGCATGTTTTATTTTATTTGAAGTGGTTTGGTCATTATGCTCTATGCCTTCAACTTTATCTCTTATTTCACTGGTGCTTTTATACAAAAGGAAGAGTCCACCAAATATTAAAATAAGACTTTGTCCCGTTAGCCCAAATTTTAACCAAGATAAATCAACGGAGTAAAAGGGGGCTTTCATTGAAATTAAATAGGAAATCCCGAATAAGAGCATAATTCTGAATATCATCGCCAAAAACAATCCAATTCTGGTAGCTTTTTTTATTTGGTTTTCTGGCAGTTTCCCTGCAGCAATAGAAATAAAAATAATATTATCAATCCCTAAAACAATTTCTAAAAAAGTAAGTGTTAACAGTGCTATCCATGCATCTGGATGTAAAAATATTTCCATAAAAGTCTAATTAGATTTTTTTGTGATTTCACCTCTTTGCACATAATTTGATTGTCCAATCACCGCTTCAAATTCATAGGAATCTGGTTTGATACTTGTGATTTTTATGTGAATAGGATCTTCATCAATAGCAGATTTTGGATGTAACATTTTAAGGGTATAGTTAAAACTGTTTTTCCAGGAAATAGAAAGCGTATCAATTCTGTCACTATATTTTTCAATTTGGATGGAATCCTGCCTTATGATAATGGTTTTTTCATAGCCTTTTCCAGCAGGGATTTCAAAAGTTCCTGATTTAAAACGATCAGGATTTGGCGCATCATTTTTACATGAAAACAACGCTAAAAGCAATAAAGGCAACAGTACAATTTTTCTCATTAGATTCCGGTGTAATTACTTGGAGTTATGGATTTTAATTCTTTTTTAATTTCGTTTGAAACTTCCAGTCCATCAATAAAATCGGCCATTGATTTTTGAGTGATTTTTTCATTGGTTCTTGTTAGTCCTTTTAACGCTTCATACGGATTTGGATAGGCTTCCCTGCGTAAAATAGTTTGGATGGCTTCCGCAACTACTGCCCAATTATTTTCTAAATCTTCGGCAAATTTTTCTTTGTTGATAATTAGTTTTCCAAGTCCTTTTAGAGTGGAATTAAACGCAATAATGGTATGCGCAAAAGGAACGCCAATATTTCTAAGTACCGTTGAGTCGGTTAGATCACGCTGTAAACGAGAAAGTGGCAATTTTGCCGATAAATGTTCAAAAAGTGCATTTGCAATTCCCAAATTTCCTTCAGAATTTTCAAAATCAATCGGATTCACTTTATGCGGCATTGCGGAAGAACCCACTTCGCCTTCTTTAATTTTTTGTTTGAAATAATCCATAGAAACATAGGTCCAAATATCTCGATCAAAATCTAAAATAATGGTATTGACACGTTTTAACGCATCAAAAATCCCAGCTAAATGGTCGTAATGCTCAATTTGTGTGGTTGGAAAAGAATGGTACAATCCCAAAATAGCTTCAACAAAATGAGTTCCAAACGCTTTCCAGTCCGTTGTTGGATACGCCACTTTGTGCGCATTGTAATTTCCAGTTGCACCACCAAATTTTGCGGCAAAAGGAATGTTATTTAATTGTTTCAGTTGCTGTTCAATACGCTCAATAAAAACGGCAATTTCTTTGCCCAATCTGGTTGGTGATGCTGGCTGTCCGTGTGTTCTTGCCAACATAGGAATTTCTGCCCAATCGGTTGCCAATTGATTTAATTTGCGCAAAAGCAATTTCAATTCCGGATGGTAAACAGCTTCAAAAGCATCTTTTAAAGATAGAGGGATTGCAGTGTTGTTGATATCCTGCGACGTTAATCCGAAGTGAATAAACTCCTTATATTTATGAAGTTGCAATGCGTCAAATTTTTCTTTAATAAAATATTCTACAGCTTTAACATCGTGATTGGTGACTTTTTCAATGTCTTTAATTTTCTGGGCATCTTCAGTAGAAAAATCAGTGTAAATCTTTCTTAATTCAGCAAAAAGTGACCCATCAAAATTGGCCAGCTGCGGAAGTGGAATTTCACATAAAGCAATAAAGTATTCAATTTCAACCTTTACGCGATATTTAATAAGCGCTTCTTCGGAAAAAAACAAAGACAAATGTTCCACTTTATTTCGGTATCTACCGTCAATTGGCGATATGGCATTCAAATTGGTTAAGGACATTATTTAGTTTTATGTTGAAAACGTAAAATTAATGAAATTAATATTAGGAGAAAGGAAAAAGTTTAAAGGGGAAAGTTGGATATTGGATATTAGATATTAAAAGTTAGAAGTTAGAAGTAAAAAGGAGAAAGGCAAAAGTTGAAAGTTAAATATTAGAAGTTGGATATTAGAAGTTAAATATTAAAGGTTAGATATTAAAAGTAAAAAGGAGAAAGGCAAAAGTTGAAAGTTAAATATTAGAAGTTGGATATTAGAAGTTAAATATTAAAGGTTAGATATTAAAAGTAAAAAGTAGAAGTTCAATTCATAAACAATAAATAAAAATAAAAGAGGTTAAATATCAGAAGTTTGAAGCTTATTTTGAGCAAAGGAAGTTTTAATATCATATTAGTTTATTTCATAAGAAATACCCCAGAGGGGTGAAATATTTGTAGTATAAAAGAGAAATTAATATGGTTTTTTCATCATTTTTGCTTTCTTTTGAAAAAATGATGAAAAAAGGGAACATTGAAATTTAGTTAAAACCGGTCAACACTAATCAGGGAAGTTTATATTAGTTATTAAAAGTTAGAAGTTAAAAATTAAACGAATCAAATTCCCCTCTTGAGAGGGGTTAGGGGTGTGTTTTTTTGGATATTAAAAGACAGAAATATAATGAAAAAGGCATAATTAAAAAATATATTTAAATTTACAAAAAGAAAAATATATCTTTATATTTTTTAAAATTAACCAATTATGAAGTCTACAATTTTAATACTTATTGCGCTTTTATTTAGCTTTTCGGGTATTTCCCAACAGGTTTATAATAAAAAGGAACCATTTGCGCACACTTTTTCTATTGTTGCCAGAGATACTGTTACCGGTGAAATGGGCGTTGCGGTACAATCGCATTGGTTTTCAGTGGGAACTTCAGTGGTTTGGGGAGAAGCAGGTGTTGGCGTTGTGGCAACACAATCGTTTGTAAATCCGTCTTTTGGCCCAAGAGGTTTGCATTTGCTGGAAAATGGGTTAACACCAAAAATGGCTGTTGAATCCTTATTGGCATTGGATGAAGGCAGAGATGTTCGTCAGTTGGCAATTTTGGACGTGAATGGAAATGTGGAAGCTTATACTGGAAAAAATTGTATTGAAGCAGCAGGACATATCATAGGCAATCAATTTTCGGTTCAGGCAAATTTAATGGATAAAAATACCGTTTGGCCAGCAATGGCAGAAGCTTTTAAAAAATCAACAGGAAGTTTGGCCGAACGCATGTTGGCAGCTATGGAAGCTGCTCAAAATGAGGGCGGCGATATTCGCGGAAAACAATCTGCCGCAATTTTGGTGGTTAAAGCAAAAAGCACAGGAAACAGCTGGGAAGATAAAGTGGTGGATTTACGTGTGGAGGACAGCGAAAATCCGTTAAAAGAAATGCGCCGATTGCTCACCATACATACCGCTTATGATTTTATGAATAAAGGCGATTTGGCTGTTGAAGTTGGCGACAATAAATTGGCTAAAGAACATTATATGAAAGCCCAAGAATTAAATCCTGACAATCTGGAAATGAAATATTGGTATGCGGTAACTTTGGCAAATAATGGCGAATTAAACGAAGCTAAGACCATTTTTAAAAATATTTTTAAACAAAATAGCAAATGGAAAGAATTAACACCAAGGCTTGTTAAGCCTAAATTATTAACAATTTCTGAAGAACAATTACAAGAAATTTTAAAACTATAACCATGAAAAAAGTATTATTCATAATTTTGGCAGTATTCATTTTAATTCAATTTATACAGCCTGCAAAAAATGATTCTAAAAACGAAACTCATGCAATTTCCACAGTGATGGAAATTCCTGTTGAAGTAAATAAAATTATTCAAACATCGTGCGCCGACTGCCATTCAAATTCCACAGAATATCCTTGGTACAATAAAATTGCACCAGCATCATTGTTTTTGGCCCAACACATCAAAAAAGGAAAAGAACATTTGAATTTTTCCGAATGGACTACTTATAATTTAGACCAGAAAGAACATCTTTTAAAAAATTTAAAGGAAGTTTTAAATGAACGGGAAATGCCTTTGAAAAGTTATTTATTAATCCATAAGGACGCAAAATTATCAGAGAATCAATACCAAATATTATACGATTGGGTAAATACCATAAAAGTGGAATAAATAGGTTAAAATGAAAAAATCACACTATAGGAACTTATTTATTTTTTTGTTATTGCTTGTTTCCATAAGTGGAATTGCACAGAAAAAGATAAATCAGTTTGATTCACAGGGAAGGCGCAACGGAGTTTGGAAAAAATATTACGACAATAAGAATATCCGTTATGAAGGTCAATTTGAAGCCGGCAAAGAAATTGGCGTTTTTAACTATTATGGTGAATTAAATTCTAAACATCCAATTGTGGTTAAAAAATTTTCTAAAGCCAGTGACAGTGCTAAAGTGAACTTTTTCTACGACGATGGAAAGCTGCAAAGCGAAGGAATCATGACAGGCAAAAATCGCGTTGGAAAATGGAAGTACTTCAATACCGACGGAAAAACAATCGTTTCAGAAGAAAATTATGATAACGGATTGTTAAACGGTACCGTTGTAACCTACTTTTCGACAGGAAAAATAACGGAAACCTTAACCTATAAAAATGGGGTTTTGCACGGAAATGTGCTTCGATATTCTTCGGAAGGAGTTTTATTGGATGATTTACAGTATAAAAATGGGAAATTAAACGGACTTGCAAAGTATTACAATATTGAAGGAAAACTTGTTCGCAAAGGTTATTATGAAAATGACGAAAAGGTTGGCAATTGGGAATATTTCGAAAACGGAGAACCAATTACACCAGCTAAATTAAAAGAATAATTTAAAAATAAAGCAAATTGAACATCGAAAAGATTTTTAACAACAATAAAAAATGGATTGAAGAAAGGCTTCAAATAGACAAAAATTATTTTAAAAATTTGTCCACTGGCCAAAATCCTGAAATTCTATATATTGGCTGTTCAGACAGTCGCGTTTCCGCAGAAGAACTGATGGGCGTTCAACCCGGGGATGTATTTGTACACAGAAATATCGCCAATATGGTGCCAAACAACGATTTAAATGTGATGTCTGTGATTAATTATGCGGTAACCCACTTAGAGGTAAAATATGTGGTGGTTTGCGGTCATTATTATTGCGGTGGTGTGAAGGCTGCTATGCAATCGGAAGATTTAGGAATTTTAAATCCTTGGTTACGAAATATACGCGACGTATATAGATTGCATAAAAATGAACTCGATATAATAACCAATCAAGATGAAAAATACAACAGATTGGTTGAATTGAACGTACAGGAACAATGTGTAAATGTGCTAAAAACGGCTGATGTGCAAAAAGCTTTGCTTGAAAAACGAATCAGCGTTCACGGTTGGGTTTTTGATATTCATTCAGGGAAGTTAATCGATTTAAAAATTGATTTTGAAAAAATACTGCAAGATATCAGAGAAATTTACCGCTTGCATTAATCCTGCCTAAGGAAAATAAATCCAATTTAATTCCTGAATCTGCGAATATTAAGATTGAAGATTCTCGCTATTTTGATATGGAAATGTTAGTTTTAGATAAAGAAAATCTCATACCAAATTCCATAAGTCTTCCATTTGAAAATGCGATAGATAAAAGAAAAATGAAACCAAATTGGAAGCTGAATAAAACTTCAAAGCAAAATATAATTTAGGTATTAATAAATGTGGTTTAGGGCATTGGTTTGCAAATATTTTTTTTGAATCCTAAAATAGTAACGTGTAAATCAGCTATTTAAAATTTATAAATATAAAATAATATTTTTCAAAAAATTTGGGATTTAAAAATTAATGTTTACCTTTGTCGCTAATTATTATTTTAAAATTTTTAACAATGAGTAAAGGGACAGTAAAATTCTTCAACGAAGCTAAAGGTTTCGGATTTATTAAAGAAGATGGTTCAAACAAAGAACATTTTGTACACATTTCTGGATTAATCGACGAAGTACGCGAAGGTGACGAAGTTGAATTCGATTTACAGGAAGGTAAAAAAGGATTAAACGCAATTAATGTAAAAGTTATTTAACATATATTTACCTTTTTACAAAGTAGAGTCTGTCATTTATTTAACAGACTTTTTTTTGTGCCTTATTTTTCTTTTGAGCACTTCAATATTTACGAATTTTATTAAAAACAACTATATTTTAAAGCTATAACTTTAATAATTATTTGGAAATTTATTGTAATAGCCTTAAATTTGCAATAATATATTTGAAATTATTCATAATCAGTAATAATACTGATTCCATATAGAGGTTGCAAATTCAAATCTTTTAACAATTAAAGGTTTGTAAAAAATCAAAAATTGCAATCCATCATCTGTTACTACTCTTAAATAAAAGTTTTCTGAGTATGTTCTATAAATTATTAAATATAAAATAATGACAAAAAAGCACCTGCTTCTATTTAAATATGGAGGAAATGCCATGACCAATCAGCCACTTAAAAAACAAGTGCTAAAAAACATAAGCGCTTTAAAAGAAAAAGGATTCCTAGTGGTGATTGTTCACGGAGGCGGCCCTTTTATCCAGCAAACTTTGGAAGAAGTAAATATAGATTCTGAGTTTATTGACGGACAGCGGAAAACAACGCCAGAAGCTATGGAATATGTAGAAATGACGCTTAAAGGAAAAGTTAATGGCAGCCTAGTTTCCATAATCAATGCAATGGGGAATAAGGCGGTTGGGCTTTCAGGCAAAGACGGAAAAACAGTAACCGCCAAAAAACGTTTGCATCAACAAATAAAAAACGGAAATATTGAAATGGTTGATTTAGGACAAGTTGGGGATGTTGAAAGCGTTGATGTTACTTTAATTGAATTGTTATTGGAAAATGATTTTATTCCAGTAATCACTTGTATTGCTTCCGATAAAAACGGAAAAGATTATAATATTAATGGGGATTTGTTTGCGGGTCATATTGCAGGTGCACTTTCAGCGGAACAATATATTATTTTAACAGATGTTGATGGATTAATGCTTGATAAGGACAATCCTGATTCCATTATCCACGAACTTAAAGTGGCCGAAATAAATCAGCTTAAAGAAATAAAATGTATTCAAGGTGGAATGATTCCTAAAATGGATTCTTGTGAAATAGCCTTAGAAAAAGGAGCGAAATTGGCTAGAATCATAAATGGAACAGTTCCTGAACAGATTTTAGCCCTTTTTGAAAATCAACAATTGGGAACCATCATCACCGCATAATTTAAAGAATTTAGACCATGACACAAAAAAATAATGAAACATACAATGAACTTGATAAAAAGTATTATTTACAAACTTTTAAACGCTACCCGCTAACATTTGACCACGGGAAAGGTTCCCATATTTGGGATGTGGAAGGCAATGAATATATAGATTTGTTAGGAGGTATCGCTGTTAATAGCCTTGGCCATTGTCATCCTAAAGTAGTAAAAGCAATTCAGGATCAGGCAGCCAAATTAATTCATATTTCAAACTTTTATCTTAGTGAACCGCAGGTGATGCTTTCTAAAAAACTGGTTGAATTATCAGGTTTAGATCGGGTGTTTTTTGCGAATAGCGGAGCAGAATCTGTTGAGGGCGCTATTAAAATAGCCCGAAAATATGCGCACAGTATTGGAAGAGGAGGAAATATTATTTCTTTTGAAAACTCATTTCACGGACGTACATTGGCAACAATTGCCTCAGGTAAAAAAGCATATCAAAAAGGATTCGAGCCAATTCCGCAGGGATTCTTACAGGTGCCTTTTAACAATATGGAAGCTTTAAAAAAGGCAGTCGATAACAATACGGCAGCCATTATTATTGAGCCAATTCAGGGAGAGGGAGGTGTTAACGTGGCGGATAAAACTTTTCTTAAAGCGTTGAGAGTTTTTTGTGATGAACAACGTATTGTGTTGATTTTCGATGAAATTCAGTGTGGTATTGGACGAACAGGAAAAATGTTTGCCAAAGAACATTTTGGGGTAGAACCTGATATTATGACTTTAGCGAAAGCTATGGGTAGCGGTGTTCCAATAGGTGCAATTCTTTCGAATGAAAAAGTAAGTTCGGCAATTGAATTTGGGGATCACGGAACTACTTTTGGAGGAAATCCTTTAGTTTGTGCAGCTTCATTGGCAACATTAGAAGTTATTGAAACAGAAAATCTAATGCAACAGGCTGAGGAAAAAGGAAAGTGGATTGTTGCCAGAATTTCATCATTTGAAAATCCGGATATAAAAGAAATTCGGGGAATGGGATTGATGATTGGTGTGGAATTTAATTATGAAACAAAGCCTTTAGTGCAAAAAATGCTTGAAAATGGGGTCTTGGCAAATGCGACTTCCGATACCGTTTTGCGTTTACTGCCGCCTTTAAATATAAGTTATGAGGATTTAGAAAAGGCAATGGAAATATTAGAAAAATCATTAAAAGAATTGAAAAACAATGGATAAAAAGAAAATAGGAATTATTGGTGCAACCGGTTATACTGGATCAGAATTGGTGCGCATCCTTACCAATCACCCAAATGTTGAAATTACCATGATTACTTCAGAAAGCAGGGCGGGAGAATTATTTTCGGATGTGCATCCCTTTTTACAGGGAATCGCAGATCAAAAATTGGTGGCCATGAATCAAATAGACGAATACGAACTTGATTTGGTGTTTCTTGCTTTGCCACACGGTGTTTCCATGGATTTTGTGAAACGTTTTAAAGACAAACCTTTTAAAATTATTGATCTTTCAGGTGATTTTCGTTTGAATACACAAGAGGTTTATGAAGAATGGTATAAAATGCCGCATATTTATCCTGAAGGCATTGAAAAAGCCGTTTTTGGAAGCCCAGAATTGTATTTTGATAAAATTAAAGAAGCCAGATTAATTGCGAATCCCGGCTGTTTTCCCACAAGTGCAATTTTAGGTCTTGCGCCATTACTGGAAGCCAACATGGTTGAAACTGACCGAATTATTGTAGATTCAAAAACGGGCGTTACAGGAGCAGGGATAAAAGCAAAACCCGTAAACCTTTATTCAAATGTAAATGATAATTTTAAGGCTTATGGACTTAAAAATCACAGACATACTATTGAAATACAAGAAGTATTAGATAAAGTTTCCGGAAAAAATACTTGCATTCAATTTACACCACATTTATTGCCAGTTGATAGGGGAATCTTGACAACTATTTATGTACGCCCAACTGAAAAAATGAATGAATTCAAACTAAAAGAACTTTATGCTACCTTTTACGAAAAGGCACCTTTTATAAGATTAAGGAAGCAGGAACCCGCCATAAAGGATGTGAGGGGAACTAATTATTGTGATTTATATGTAACGTATGATGAAAGAACCAACATGGTGATTATTATTAGTGTTATTGACAATCTTATTAAAGGAGCAGCAGGACAAGCGGTTCAAAATATGAATATTATGTTTGGTTTGGAACAAACAATTGGACTAAATCTTATTCCATTAAACCCATAATATTTTAATTCAAAATAAAATTTAACAAGCAATAATATTTGCAAATATGATTAAAAATATAACAAACGTAAGAGGAATCACTTGTTGGGGAGCACATATAGGCGTTAAATCTATGCGAAGGGATTTAGCCATCATTTTCTCAAAAGTTCCAGCAAGTGCTGCAGCGGTATTTACACAGAACCAGGTGGTTGCAGCACCAGTTACCGTATCGAGAAACAATATTGCCGATGGTAAAGCGCAGGCAATTGTAATAAATGCTGGAAATGCAAATGCTGCCACAGGAAAACAAGGAATGGAAGGCGCAAAAGCAATGACACATGCATTGGCTGAAGAGTTGGGTATTGCCGAGGATTTAGTGTTGGTAGCATCTACCGGTATTATAGGCGTAAAGTTTCCAACTACGGAAATTGTGGAAGGAATTAGAGAAAATACAAAAAATCTAACCAACAGATCTAATGCTGGATCATTTACGGCAAATGCTATTTTAACCACCGATACATTCGCAAAAGAAGGTTTTGTGGAGTTTGACGTTGATGGATGTGAAATTAATATAGGGGGAATAGCTAAAGGTTCTGGAATGATTCATCCAAATATGGCGACTATGTTGGCATTTATTGTGACGGATATTGCCATAGAGCCAAAAATATTGAAAATAATGGTAAAGGAGGCTGTAGATAAATCATTTAATATGATTACGGTGGATGGTGATACTTCAACCAATGATATGGTTATTGTATTGGCTAATGGTTTGGCTCAGAATGATGTCATCAAATCAAAAAAAGATAAAGGTTATCCCATTTTCAAAAAACATCTTGAAGAAATGATGGTGCACTTGGCCCAGCTTATTGTTTCAGATGGGGAAGGCGCCTCAAAGTTTATTGAATATGAAATAATGAATGCGCCTACCGAAGAATATGCTAGAATAATGATTCGGAAAATTTCAGATTCAGCCCTTGTTAAAACAGCCATGTTTGGCCGCGATCCCAATTGGGGAAGGATTATAAGTGCAGCGGGTAATGCAGGTCTTTCTTTTAATTATGAAAAAATTGATCTATATATAGGTTCCGAAAAAGAGATTGTAAAAGTTCTTGAAAAAGGAATTCCTTCGGAATACGATTCTAATTACATAAAGAAATTATTAAGGGAATCTCATCTCAAAATTGTGCTGGATCTTCACAATGGGAAAGCCAAATCAAAAGGCTGGGGAACCGATTTAACAACCGATTATGTGTTATTTAATTCGGTATATACCACGTAAAAATTAAGTATTTTTAAAAATAAAATTACCAAATACATAAAATAGAAAAAATGAAAGAATATTTTGCAGAATGGACAGATCTTCTGATTCCTTGGCTTTTATCAAGCGGAGTTAGGGTAGTGGGTATCCTAATCGGTGCTTTTTTTATCTATAAAATTATAACTAAGTTTATTGATAAAACGGTGAGATTGGCAGTTGTCCCCAATAACTATTCATCCAAAGAGTCAGAAAAGAAAAGAGAAGATACCTTGATTCAAATTTTTTCCATTACTTCAAAAATAACAATTTTTACCATTACCATATTGATGGTCTTGCAGGAATTTGGCGTTGTAATTGGCCCTATTTTGGCCGCAGCTGGAATTGTTGGATTGGCTTTTGGCTTTGGTGGGCAATACCTTATCCGCGACATTATTTCCGGACTGTTTATCATTCTTGAAAATCAATACAGAATAGGTGATGTTGTTAAGTTTGAAAATTTAGGCGGGGTGGTTGAAAAAATTAGCCTGAGAATGACAACCTTAAGAGATTTAGACGGAACCGTTCACCATATTCCACATGGGGAAATTAAAGAGGTTTCAAATTATGCTAAAGATTTTGCCCGTGTAAATTTGGATATTGGCGTTGCTTATGATGCCAATTTGGAACATGTAATTGGCGTGGTAAATGAAGTGGGAGATGCATTGGCACAAGATGATCAGTTTAAAGAGTTTATCATCAAAGCTCCTCAGTTTTTGAGGGTGAATAATTTTGCAGATTCCTCCATTATGTTAAAGATTTTGGGAGAAACATTGCCACTTAAACAATGGGAGATTACAGGTGAGTTGAGAAAAAGACTGAAAATTGCATTTGACAGGGAAGGAATTGAAATTCCGTTCCCGCAAAGGGTTATTCATCAAAGTTAATAAGCTTAATTTTTAATGAAACATTAATAAGGTGATGCGCAATCAGAAAAAAATAGTCATAGAACAACTGGATT
>JBAZGP010000028.1:0-17824 GCA_041652835.1 Lutibacter sp.
GTTGTTAGTAGAAAATGAATATGTAAAAGTAACTGACATTAAACGTTTGGCAATGAAGTTTATAGATAATGGTGGTGGATTGGGAACTCCAGTTGGTGATAAGCCAGGGCAACCTTGTGATTATTGTGAAGGAGCAAAGGATCCCAATTCCTCAGATCATCCATCAAAGGCAGTTATATCCTTACAAAGCGATAGGGGTACTTCTTACGGTATGTATATTTCAATTCAAAATGAAATTGAAGCTGCATATAATGAGTTGAGAAACAGACTCTCTTCAAAGTTATACGGTAGATCTTATGACTTGTTGCAGAGCGATTATAAAGACAATCCTACGGAAAGTTTAAGAGTGAAAATTGAAAATTTGAAAGATAAATATCCTCAAATTATTACCGAACCTGAACCGATTAAATAATATCAGATTATGAGTAAATTTAAAAAGAGAAAAAAAGGAATGCCTGGAATTTCTACGGCATCTTTACCTGATATTGTATTTATGTTGTTATTCTTTTTTATGGTGTCTACTACTATGAGGGAAACTGATTTATTGATAAAAAAACCAGCACTTCCTGTGGCAAGTGAAGTAAAAAAATTGGAACATAAAAGTTTGGTGAGCACCATTTATGTTGGTAAATCAAAAGATAGTAGAATAGCGGGAGATAAAATTCAGGTTAATGATAAAATTATTGAAGTTAAAGATGTTCCAAATTTTATTTTTTCTGAAAGGGCTTTGAGAAAAGAAGATGAAGTTAAGGTTATGACCACTTCTATTAAAGCTGATAAAGAAGCTAAAGTTGGTACTGTTTTAGACATTAAAGAACAATTAAGAGATATTAATGCCTTGAAAATTAGCTTTTCAACATCTAAAGGAACTGATTTTTCAAAGAATTTCTAGTAACTGTTAGAAATTTAATCTAATAAAAATAAAAAGAGCAATCATAGAATTTTGATTGCTCTTTTATTTTTATAAAGTATCTTTGTTAGTATGGGTAAGTATTTTTTAATATCTTTTTTTCTGCTTTGCTTTGTGAAATCACAGGCTCAGGTTAATAATGATTCAATTATTGTTAATAATGATTCAACTATTGTTAATAATGATTCATTAATTGATTTGAAATATTTAGAAGATCAGTTATACCTGTCATTAACCTATTCTATTTTAAATGACAAACCTTCTGAAATTTCCCAAAACGGATTTTCAGGTGGATTTTCTTTGGGGTTTATAAAAGATATTCCTCTAAACGAACAACGTAATTTTGGGATTGCTATTGGTGCTGGCTACGCTTACAATGTATATGTTCAAAATTTAAAAATTTCCAGAGAAAATCAAACTTCATCTTTTGAACTGGCAGAAGATTATAAAACAAACAGATTTGGAATTAGTGCTATAGAAGTTCCTATTGAATTAAGGTGGCGGACTTCAACACCCCAAAAATATAGTTTTTGGAGGGTTTATGGTGGTTTAAAAGTTGCATACTTAATTAATGAAAAAACGAAATTTGAGGATGCAAGTGGGCTTATAACTACTAAAAATTTATCTGAATTCAATAAATTTCAGTATGGCGTAATATTGGCTGCCGGCTATAGTACATGGAATCTGTATTTATATTATGGAATAAGTCCGTTATTCAAAAATTCAGTATTTAATGAGCGTAACTTAGATTTAAAAGATATTAATGTAGGCCTGAAATTTTACATCATGTAAATAATGTAAACAATAAACTGTGAAGTTAGCCCAATTATACCTCCAAAAATAACCTCATTTAACTTATGCGCATGCAACCTTAACCTCGCCGATGCAATCAAGCCACCCAAAATAAATAACAACGCTAAAATCGCTATTAAATTAATTTCATAGAAATAACTGAAATTAATTAAGAATCCTATTAAACCTAAAATCCCTAAGGTGTGCAGACTTATTTTTATTTTTAAGTATAAAAATAGGTATACAATTATTAAGCTTAAACCATATCCAAAAAAGAAGAGTGACAAGATGTCAACTATTGATGATTTATATAACCAATGTCCAATTATAATTGCAATTGAAATAAATAGTAATACAGGAAATTTGCGCTCTTCAATAGTGACCATATGGTAACTGTTAATCATCTCAAATCTTTTTAAAAGACCTAAAAGAAAAATCGGAAATATATAAGTACCTATAAAAATAACTACTAACATGGCATGCTCCTGAGGTCTAAAAATAAATTTTGGAATAAACAGGAAAAATAAAATGGCACCAATTATTGGGAAATTTATGGGATGGAAAAAATAGGATATAAATTTTGAAAATTTCATAGTTTTTTTATAGCTTTTTGCTAAAATACTTTTCTTAATCGCGCTACAGGAATATCCAACTGCTCTCTATATTTTGCAATGGTTCTTCTTGCAATAGGATAGCCTTTATCTTTTAAAATTAGCGCCAATTTATCATCAGTAAGCGGTTTCTTTTTATTTTCCTCTTTTATAACCGTTTCCAATATGTTTTTTATTTCTCTTGTTGAAACATCTTCTCCTTGGACATTTTTCATTGATTCGGAGAAAAATTCTTTAATTAATTTTGTGCCATAAGGTGTTGATACATATTTACTGCTTGCTACTCTGGAAACCGTTGAAACATCCATGTTTATTACATCAGCTATATCCTTTAAGATCATGGGTTTTAGTTTGCGTTCGTCACCTGTTAAAAAATAGGCTTTTTGATGATGCATAATAGCATTCATATTCAAAAGCAAAGTTTGCTGACGCTGTTTTATGGCATCAATAAACCATTTTGCCGCATCTAGTTTATGCTTTATAAACATAACGGCCTCTTTTTGGGATTTTGATTTTTCACTGGAATCTTTATAGCCGTGCATTAAATTGTTATATTCATTTGAAACATGAAGCTCAGGTGCATTTCTTGAATTTAATGTAAGCTCCAATTCGCCTTCAATAATTCTAATGGTAAAATCGGGAACAATTTGTTCCGTTATTTTACTGTTTCCAACAAATGAACCTCCCGGTTTGGGGTTTAGTTTTTCAATTTGTTTTATGGCTCCTTTTAGTTCCTCATCGGAAACATGAAATTTTTGCAGCAATTTGTTGTAGTGTTTTTTTACAAAATGTTCAAAACCTGTTTCTAAAATATCTATTGCTAGCGTTATGCTGGGTTTTTCGTCTTTCCGTTTTAATTGTATGATTAAGCACTCCCTTAAATCTCGGGCTCCAACACCGGCCGGATCCAATTGTTGCACCATTTTAAGCAAACGTTCCAATTCATTTTGGGTGGTAAAAACATTTTCAGTAAAAGCCAAATCATCTAAAATATCAATCAAATCACGTCGAATATAGCCACTATCGTCAATACTTCCAATCAGGAAATCAGTAATAATTCCCTCTTCTTCAGTTAAGCGATAGGTATTTATTTGATTTTTTAAATGTTGCGTAAATGAAGGACCTGAAGCAAAAGGAATGTCTTTTTCTTCATCATCTGAAGAATAGTTATTTGCTTGTGTTTTATAATTTGGAATTTCATCGTCGCTTAAATATTCATCAATATTGATATCGTCGGTGTTTATGCTTTCGTTTCCAGTATCATCATATTCATCATAGGTATCACTTAACTGCGAATTTTCATAGTCATCTGCATTTTCATCCTTAATTTCTAAAGCCGAATTTTCTTCTAATTCTTGTTTTAGGCGTTGTTCAAATTCTTGCGTAGGCAATTGGATCAACTTCATGAGTTGAATTTGCTGCGGAGATAATTTTTGCGATAATTTGAATTGTAAACCTTGTTTAAGCATAAATTACATTGGCTTTTTATAAAAATACAAAAAAAATACGTTTTTACAAGATAATTCTTTTTGCAATTGTTTATTAAAATTCGGCATTTTGTGGTGTTCTAGGATAAGGAATCACATCACGGATATTTCCCATTCCAGTTGTAAATTGAACCAAACGCTCAAATCCAAGTCCAAACCCGCTATGTACAGCCGTTCCAAATTTTCTTGTATCTAAATACCACCATAGTTCTTTCTCATCAATTCCCAAATCTAACATTTTTTGCTGTAAAATATCCAAACGTTCTTCACGCTGACTGCCGCCAACAATTTCTCCGATTCCTGGGAATAAAACATCCATGGCTCTTACGGTTTTTCCATCATTATTTAAGCGCATATAAAATGCTTTTATTTTTGCCGGATAATCATATAAAATCACTGGGCATTTAAAGTGCTTTTCAACCAAAAAACGTTCATGCTCACTCTGAAGATCGGTGCCCCATTCTTCAATTAAATACTGAAATTTTTTCTTTTTGTTTGGCGCACAGTTTTTTAAAATATCAATGGCTTCGGTATAACTGACCCGTATAAAATTATTTTCAACGATAAATTTCAGTTTATCGATGAGAGACATTTCACTGCGTTCCAAAGCCGGTTTCGATTTTTCTTCATCGGTCAGCCTGTCATTTAAAAATGCCAAATCATCTTTGCAATTTTTAAGAACATAGGAAATAACAGATTTTATAAAATCTTCCGCCAAATCCATATTGTCATCTAAATTATTAAAAGCAACTTCTGGTTCAATCATCCAAAATTCAGCCAAATGACGCGTAGTATTTGAGTTTTCAGCCCTAAAAGTTGGGCCAAAAGTATACACTTTTCCTAAAGCCATAGCATAGGTTTCTGCTTCTAACTGTCCCGATACGGTTAAATTAGTTAATTTTCCAAAGAAATCTTTAGAATAATCAATTTTTCCGGCTTCATTTCTAGGAGGATTGTTGGCATCAAGCGTAGTAACATTAAACATTTCTCCAGCACCTTCTGCGTCTGAGCCGGTAATTATGGGTGCATGAAAATTGTAAAATCCGTTTTTGATAAAATATTCATGTACGGCAAATGACAATGCCGAACGTACGCGCATTACGGCACTAAAAGTATTTGTTCTTATGCGTAAATGCGCATTTTCACGTAAAAATTCAAAACTGTGTTTTTTGGGTTGAATTGGATATTCTTCAGGATTTGAATCGCCTAAAATTTCAATTTTTGAAACTTTAATTTCAACATTTTGACCTTTACCCAAGCTTTCTATTAATATTCCTTTTATTGAAACCGCCGCTCCTGTTGTAATGCGTTTTAAAATACGCTCTTCCGTATTTTCAAAATCGACAATACATTGAATGGTATTAATTGTTGATCCATCATTTAAGGCAATAAAACGATTTGCCCTAAATGTTCTTACCCAACCTTTAAGGTTTACTTCTTGTAAAAAACTGGTTGAATTTAATAGTTCAGCCACATTGCTTCTTGTCATATTCTAAATTTTTAACCTTGCAAAGATACGTTATCAATTGATAATTGACAATTAACAATTGATAATGAATAATTAAAAATGAATAATTGATAATGGACAATTAACAATTAACAATGAGTAATTAACAATGAATAATTAACAACGAATAATGAGTAATAAAAAATAAAGGAATTTTATACTTTATAACTTTCCACTTTTAAGTTTCTAACTTTTCAAAACTTATTTATCGCCATTTTCATCATCAGAATCAACAATAGCAAGTGTTGGTTCTTTAAAATCTTCTTTGTTAGCAATCGTCTTTTCCAATGAAAGCAGGAGCGAAGGTAGTAACAATAAGTTTGAACTCATTGCAAATAATAGGGTTACGGAAACCAAACCTCCTAAAGCCTTGGTACCTCCAAAACTTGAAACGGTAAAGACTAAAAATCCGAAAAATAAGACTATTGAGGTATAAAACATACTTATGCCAGTTTCGCGTAAAGCATTGTAAACAGATTGTTTTATTTTCCAATTGTTTAATTTTAATTCTTGGCGGTATTTAGCCAAAAAGTGAATGGTATCATCAACAGATATACCAAAAGCAATACTAAATACCAAAATAGTTGATGGTTTCAGCGGAATTCCTAAATATCCCATTAAACCTGCAGTTATTAATAAAGGAAGCATATTTGGAATTAATGAAATAAGAATCATTTTGAAGGAGCGAAACATAAATGCCATAAAACTGGCAATCAGAAAAATAGCAAGCAGAAGGGAAATTATCAAATTATTGATTAAATAATTAGTTCCTTTTAAAAAAACCAATGCTTTACCGGTCATGGTTACACTATAATTTTCTTTAGGAAATTCTTTCTCGATTTTTTGTTGTAGCTGGTCTTCAATAATTTTCATTTTATCTGTGCCAATATCTTTCATAAATGTTGTTATACGCGCATATCTACCAGTAGAATCAACATAACTGTTTAGTAATTTAGAATTGGAAGTTGCATTTTTGGCATAAGACAATATCCAGTTTTTTTCCTGATTGGTAGGCAATTGATAAAATTTTGGATTACCTCCGTAAAAGGCTTGTTTTGAGTATTTTACAATATTAAGAACAGAAATTGGTTTTGAGAGTTGAGGAATTTCATCAATCGTTTCTTCGAACTCATTCATTCGCTTTAGCGTACCCAAATTCATAACTCCTTTTTCTTTTTTGGTATCAATTATTATTTCTAAAGGCATAATACCACCAAATTCATCTTCAAAAAACACAATATCTTTAAAAAATTGCTCGCCCTTTGGCATATCTTCAATGATACTCCCTGAAACTTTTATCATAGAAATCCCAATCATGCTTACTATAAGCAGTACAATTGCTGTAGCATAAACTGAAATCCTATGATTTCTGACTATTGATTCTATTCTTTTAACAAGCGATTCAATCCATTTTCGTTCCAAATGTTTTAGGTGCTTTTCTTTTGGTAAAGGCAAAAAACTATACATGATTGGAATAACAAATAAAGCGACCAAAAAGATACCTATGATGTTGATTGAAGCTACAATCCCAAATTCTCTTAAAAGCTGACTTTTAGTAAAAATAAATGTACCAAATCCAAAAGCAGTGGTGGTATTTGTCATTAAAGTGGCATTTCCAACTTTTGAAATTACCCGTTGCAATGATTTCGCCTGATTCCCATGCTTTTTTACTTCTTGTTGGTATTTGTTGATTAAAAATATGGCATTGGGTACACCAATCACAATAATTAAAGGCGGAATTAAAGCCATTAAAACCGTAATTTCATAACGGAACAAACCAATAAATCCAAATGCCCAAACAACACAAATACCAACTACCATAAGTGTAATTATTGTTGCCCTAACCGAGCGGAAAAAGAAAAAGAAAATTAAAGCGGTAACTGCCAAAGCCAAACCAACAAAAACCCCAATTTCATCTATAATATTTTGGGCATTCATGGTGCGTATATAAGGCATTCCAGATATTCTTACATCTAAGTTGTTTTCTTTTTCAAATTTTTCAATTGCTGGATTTAATATGTTGAGAATAAATTCCTTACGAGCGACCGTGTTTACAATATCTTTTTTTAAATAAATAATAGATCGGATTGTTTCTGTTTTTTTATTGAATAAGATATTGTCATAAAATGGAAGATTTTCAAAGAGTTCTGTTTTAATTTTTAAAATCTCTTCTTGTGTTTTGGGCGTATTTGTGTAAATAGGCACAAAATCGAATTTTTCTTCTTCAGTGTTTTTCTTCAGTTCTTTAATATCGCCAATGGCAACGGTGAAATCTACCTCTGGAAAATGGTTTAAGTTTTTGGTTAATTTATTCCAATTGTTGAATTTATTAGGCGTAAAAAGGGATGAATCTTCAACCGCTAAAATGATTAAATTGCCTTCTTCACCAAAAAGTTTTAAAAATTTATTGTATTGAATGTTAACTATATGATTTTCAGGAAGTAAGTTAGCTTCTGTATTTGAAAACCGCATATACTTCATTTGTGAAGCTAAAAGAAAAGTGATGGCAGCAATTACAACTAAAATAAAATATCTTCTTTTTAAAATAAACCGAGAAAGTATTGTCCAAAAACCCATTCAAAAAAATTTATGCAAAGGTATTAAAATAGTTTTGCCTTTAAGGATTAGATTGCTAAAATCCCCAGTCTTATTTTATATAATATTTTTATGGCTAATTGTCGCTCAATTCTGGGTTTTGATTTGCGCCATATCTGTAAATAGTGCTTAACCCAAAACCTTTAAACTTTCATGATTTCCTGATCTTTAATTTTGTAAAGGTTGTCAACTTCAAGAATAAAAGTATCGGTTAATTTTTGAATGCTGGTTTCCGCATTTGCTTTCATATCTTCAGAAGTTTCAGTTTTTTTAATTTCAGCCATAGCTTCTCTTCGACCATTTCTGATGCTTACTTTAGCATACTCAGTTGCTGCTTTTGCTTGTTTGGAAAGTTCTTTTCGTCTTTCTTCTGTTAAAATAGGAACATTAATAATAATAATATCACCATTATTCATGGGATTAAATCCTAAATTGGCAATCATAATTGCTTTTTCAATACCGTGCAGCATGTTCTTTTCCCAAGGCTGAACGGTAATGGTGTGTGCATCCATGGTACTTACGTTTGCAATTTGAGCAAGTGGCGTTTGGGAACCATAATAATCTACGGTAACGCTTCCTAACATTGCTGGACTTGCTTTTCCCGCCCTGATATTTCTGAATTCCTTTTCTAAATGCAAAACAGAATTTCCCATTAATTCTTTTGTGCTATCTATAATAAAGTCTAACTCTTCATTCATAATTGGTTAACTGTAAATTACACATTTATTTATTAACTTTTGTACCTATAGTTTCTCCTGAAACCACTTTTTCTAAATTCCCTTTAACATTCATGTCAAAAACAATAATAGGCAAGTTATTTTCCTGGCTTAAAGTAAATGCCGTCATATCCATTACTTTTAATCCTTTTTCCATGACTTCGTGATAAGTTATTGTATCAAATTTAATGGCGTCTTTATTTTTTTCCGGATCTGAAGTGTAAATTCCATCGACACGTGTACCTTTTAAAATAACATCGGCACTAATTTCAATAGCTCTTAAAACGGCAGCGGTATCAGTAGTAAAGTAAGGATTTCCAGTACCTCCACCAAAGATAACCACACGTCCTTTTTCCAAATGGCGAACGGCCCTTCTTTTAATAAATGGTTCAGCAACCTGTTCCATTTTTATTGCGGTGAGCAATCTGGTTTTTATGCCAATTGCTTCAATGGCACTTTGTAAAGCCAATCCGTTAATAATGGTGGCAAGCATACCCATATAATCTCCTTGAACCCTGTCAATGCCGTTGCTGGCTCCGGAAACACCTCTAAAAATATTTCCGCCTCCAATAACAATGGCAACTTCAATACCGTTTTCTACAATTTTTTTAATTTCTTCAGCGTAAACTGATAAACGTGACGGATCTATACCGTATTGGCGACTGCCCATAAGTGCTTCGCCGCTTAATTTTAATAGAATTCTTTTATAAGCCATAATTTGTTTGAAAGTTATGCAAATATAAGAAATAGTTTAAAAGTAAAAAGTCAATGTTTTTGCCAAATAAAAATATCAAAAATATTTAGTTTGTTTTATTTTCAGTTCAAAGATCATCTTTATATTTTACTTTGAAATGTTTTTTAAAAAAAGCATTGTCTTAAAAGAAAATACAATAAATTTAAAAACTTATTATCAAGCATTGGCTTTAAAATTAAGTGCAATCTTAGGGATTACTTTACGTTTTGTTTTGTATTTACCACAGGCTATTTTTCGGAATTATTTATCGCTGCATTGGGAATTGGAAATGCATTGGTTTGGCCGGCAGTTTGGCCTTTAACTTTAAGAGGATTAGGGAAATTTACCAAAACGGCTTCTGCTTTATTGATTATGGCAATTTCAGGTGGTGTAATTATTTCACTTTTATATGGAAGGTTGGTAGGTGGAAACAGAGTTCGATTTATTGGCAAAGGGATTTAGTTGAAGCTATAGCCTCGGCTGAAGCGACCACAGCTGGTTATTGGATTTTATTGCCTTGCTATTTAATCATTTTATACGATGCTTTTGCTGGACATAAATTGGGGTTGAAAAAAGGATAAATAGAAGATTTTTATTAGCTAAGATTTAATAAAACAAAAAAACTCGCAGAAAGCGAGTTTTTTAAATTTATATGATTGGCAATTATGCTAACGAAACCCTTTTAAAGTCGGTTACTGTAACACCAATTGTTTTTACGTAATCAGCAACAGTTAGTTTATCGTCTTTAATAAAAACTTGGTCTAAAAGACAAAATTCCTGGTCTAACGTAGTATTATCAGAAATAAATCTTTCTAATTTCCCCGGAAGAATTTTATCCCAAATTTGTTCAGGTTTTCCTTCAGCTTTCAGTTCAGCTTTTAAATCTTCTTTAGCTTTAGCAATTACCTCATCGGTTAATTGCATTCTGGAAATGAAAGTTGGCACATGCTTAAGGGTTTTTCCCAATCGGTGAAGTTCAATATTTTCTTTTTCTATCACTGCAATCCTGGCTTCAGTTTCAGAAGCAACAAAATTAGGGTCGAAATCTTTATAAGATAAAGTTTTTGCACCCATTGCGGCAGCTTGCATTGAAATGTCTTTAGCAACAACGACAGCGCCATCAACATTATCTGATAATGCAGTTACAGCGGCAATTTTATTACCTGTATGAATGTATGAACCCACAAATTTACCTGTTACTTTTTCAAAAGCGCCTATTTCAAGTTTTTCACCAATAACACCAGTTTGCTCAATTAATTTTTCAGCAACAGTTATTCCTTTAAAATCAGCATTTAAAAAATCTTCTTTTGAATTATAGTCAATTGCTATTTCAGCAAATTTGGTTGCTAAAGCAACAAATGCGTCGTTTTTTGCAACAAAATCTGTTTCACAGTTTAATGAAATTATTACTCCAATAGTATTGTCTGCATTAACTTTAGCGATAACAGCGCCTTCACTAGACTCTCTATCAGCTCTGTTTGCAGCAACTTTTTGCCCTTTTTTACGCAAAATTTCAATTGCTTTATCAAAATCTCCCTCAGCTTCGACAAGTGCATTTTTGCAATCCATCATGCCTGCTCCGGTGGTTTTTCTTAAATTATTTACGTCTGCGGCTGTAATTTGTGCCATTTTTATTTATTTTTTTGTTGAATTTTAAATTCAACGATGATACATTTATTTTAGTTTATTTACCTTTTTCTTCAGTTTCAGTTTCAGCTTCAACATCAACCGTTTTGTCTTTTGTTGTTTTTCTGTCAGATAAACCTTCTGCAATAGCGTCAACAATAAATCCTATAACTTTATTGATTGATTTTGAAGCATCGTCATTTGAAGGAATGACATAGTCTAAACCTCTAGGGTCAGAGTTTGTATCAACCATTGCAAAAATTGGAATATTTAAGTTTTTGGCTTCAGCTACGGCAATGTGTTCTTTTTTAACGTCAATTACAAAGATTGCACCTGGTAAACGAGTCATATCAGCAACAGAACCTAAGTTTTTTTCTAATTTTTCTCTTGGCGGTTAATTTGTAATTTTTCTCTTTTTGAAAGTGCATCAAAAGAACCATCTAACTTCATTCTGTCAATAGATGACATTTTTTTAACAGCTTTTCTAATGGTAACAAAATTTGTCAACATTCCACCAGGCCATCTTTCAGTGATGTAAGGCATGTTAATACTGGCAGATTTTTCTGCAATAATTTCTTTTGCTTGTTTTTTTGTAGCAACAAAAAGTATTTTTCTGCCTGAATTTGCAATTTTTTGAAGTGCTTCAGCAGCTTCATCAATTTTTGCGGCGGTTTTGTAAAGGTCAATAATATGAATTCCGTTACGTTCTCCGTAAATATAAGGAGCCATATTTGGATTCCATTTTCTTGTTAGGTGACCAAAGTGTACACCTGCGTCTAATAAGTCTTTAATTTCAATTTTTGTCATTTTGTATTTAGTTTACGTTCCGTTGAGCTAGCAATAGGTAAGTAGCGAAAAAATCGATCTTACCTATTTGGATGCTAAACTTTTGTCAATCATTGACTGATCAACGACAACTTTGTTATTAATTTTAATTTCAATGAACCACCAAAAAGATTGGTGCAACAATTCAAATAAACGATTAACGTTTTGAGAATTGGAATTTTTTTCTTGCTTTCTTTTGACCGAATTTTTTACGTTCAACCATTCTTGGGTCTCTGGTAAGTAATCCTTCTGGTTTAAGAATTAATCTGTTTTCAGGGTTTAGCTCAACTAAAACTCTTGAAATTGCCAAACGAATGGCTTCTGCCTGTCCAGTAACTCCACCTCCAAAAACATTCACTTTAATGTCAAATGAAGTTAGGTGATCTGTTAAGTTAAGCGCCTGTAAAACTTTATATTGTAAACCTGCTGTAGTAAAGTAGTTTTTAAATTCTCTTTTATTGATCGTAATGTTTCCAGTACCGTCAGAAACATAAACACGAGCTACTGCTGTTTTTCTTCTACCTATTTTGTGTATTGTTTCCATTATTATTTTAGATCGTTAAGGTTAATGGTTTTAGGTGTTTGAGCCGTTTGTTGGTGCTCAGTACCTGCATAAACGTATAAATTTCTGAAAAGGGCGCTTCCTAATTTATTTTTAGGTAACATTCCTTTTACTGCTTTTTCAACAAGACGGGTTGGGTCTTTTTCAAACATTTCAGTAGCAGTTAACGATCGTTGTCCACCAGGATAGCCAGTATGACGAATATAGGTTTTGTCATCCCATTTTTTACCTGTCAGATTAATTTTGTCGGCGTTGATTACAATTACATTATCTCCGCAATCTACGTGAGGCGTGTAATTTGTTTTGTATTTACCTCTAATTAGCATTGCTATTTTAGAAGCTATACGACCCAACGTTTGGCCGTCTGCATCAACCAATACCCACTCCTTAGTAACGGTATTTTTGTTAGCTGATACTGTTTTGTAACTTAATTTACTCACAATTAAATTCTTTGTTATAGTTAAACATTTGTTTTTTGTCCCTAAAAAGGGCGTGCAAATGTACAAACTATTTTAAAGATAACAAGCAGGGTTTTTAAAAAAGTTTATTTGTTTAATCGTGTAACTGTTTAATCGTTGGATAGTTCCAAAGTTGGAAAGTTAAAAGTCGCAAAACCAAAATGTTGTAGTGTTTTGAATTCTCAAAGTAGCATATTGAAATTTGAATTCCTAAAACTTCTCATTATTCCATTTTAAGCCACAATTAAACAATTACACAATTAATGTGCTTCCAACCAGTTTCTTCCTTCGCCCAATTCAACGGTTAATGGAACGGAAAGGGTATAGGCATGTTCCATTTCGTATTTAATTTTTGACTCTAAATCGGCAAGTTCATCTTTATGAATATCAAAAACCAACTCATCATGAACCTGCAATAACATTTTCGATTTGTAATTGCCTTCATTCAACATTTTATAAATATGAATCATCGCAATTTTAATAATATCTGCGGCACTTCCCTGAATTGGCGCATTTACAGCATTTCTTTCATCTCCGGCTCTCACAACTGCATTTTGTGAATTGATGTTTTTTAAATACCGGCGACGGCCTAAAATTGTTTCTACATAACCTTGTTTACGCGCCAATTCCATTTGACCGGCAATAAATTCTTTTAATTTTGGGAAGGTTTTATAGTAATTGTCTATCAGTTCTTTTGCTTCAGCTCTGGATTTGTTTAATTGTTCCGCCAAAGTAAAAGCGCCTTGCCCGTAAATAATTCCAAAATTCACTGCTTTTGCTTCACCACGTTGGGTTCTGGTGACTTCATTTAAAGGAATACCAAAAATTTTAGAGGCTGTTGCAGCGTGAATATCTTCTCCATTTTTAAAGGATTGAATCATGGTTTCGTCTTTGCTAAAAGCGGCGATAATGCGAAGTTCAATTTGTGAATAATCGGCAGAAACCAAGGTATAATTTTTATCTTTGGCAACAAATGCTTTTCTTACTTGCCTCCCGCGTTCTGTTCTAATAGGTATATTTTGAAGGTTTGGATTGTAGGAACTCAACCTTCCTGTGGAGGCAACGGCCTGACTATAAGTGGTGTGAATTCTTCCTGTTTTTTTGTCGATTTGATTTGGCAAAGCATCAATATAGGTGTTTTTTAACTTCACCAAACCGCGCCATTCTAAAATGTCTTTTACAATTTGATGTTCTGTAGCCAGTTTTGATAAAATTTCTTCACCAGTTGCATATTGTCCAGTTTTGGTTTTTTTAGGCTTATCAATTAATTTTAAATGGTCAAATAACACATCTCCCAATTGTTTTGGGGAAGCCAAATTAAATTCGATATTTGCTTCTTTGTAAATATTATCTTCCAAATGTTGAATGTCTTCCACCAAATTTTCTGAAAGGGAATTTAAAAAATCAACATCTACTTTTATGCCTTCCAATTCCATGCCAGCCAAAACGCGAAGCAGTGGCATTTCAATTTCATCAAATAGTTTGGTAAGGGTAAATGTTTGCAATTCTTTTTCGAAAAAATCTTTTAGCTGAAAAATGAGATCGGCATTTTCAACGGCATATTCTGTTTGTTTTTTTAAATTTATTTCACGAATGGACACTTGGTTTTTTCCTTTTTTGCCTACAAAAGCATCCAAGCTAATGGGTTTATAATTTAAATAAGTTTCAGTGAGCACCATTAAATCGTGACGCATATCGGGATTTATTAAATAATGTGCCAACATAATATCGAATAATTTTCCTTTGATTTGAATTTGATGATTGCTTAAAACTTTAAGGCTATTTTTTATATCGTGACCAATTTTCTCAATGGTTTCACTTTCAAAAAATGGACGGAATTCTTCTAATATATGTTGAGCTTCTTGAATATCTTCAGAAAGTGGTACATAATATCCTTTTCCTTTTTCATAAGAAAAGGCGATTCCTACCAAATTGGGTTCAAACAGGTTTTCTCCGAGGGTTTCCATATAAAAGCCAACCGATTTTTGCTTCAATAAATTTTCCAAAAGCAATTTTCTGGAGAAAGATGAATTTACAAATTGGTATAAATGATTGGTATTTCCGGTAGTTTTGTCCCCTGCAGAAAAAATATCATTATCGGCATCTGTTGAAAGCGTTGAAAATAAGTCGAATTGGTGTTCTGTTGTCGGTTGCTGTTTTTTAGGTTCAGCAATTTCTTCTTTCTTGGTATTTTTTGTGGTTTCAGGAGGTAATTTAAAAATGCTGTTAAAACTTTCGGCAACTCTTCTGAATTCTAATTCTTTCAAAATTTCATTTACCTTTTCAAAATCGGGATGATTTAATTCAAAATCTTTTTCATGAAATTTCACGGGACAATCCAAAATGATGGTTGCCAATTTTTTAGACAACAATCCCAATTCTTTATTTTCTTCAATTTTTTCTTTCATTTTACCTTTTAGCTCGTGTGTGTTTGCCAAAAGATTTTCCATGCTGCCATATTCCTTAATAAACTTTTTTGCTGTTTTTTCGCCAACGCCCGGAAGTCCTGGAATATTGTCAATGGCATCGCCCATCATTCCCAAAAAGTCAATAACTTGTTCGGGACGTTCAACTTCAAAATTTTTCTGTACTTCTGGAATTCCCCAAATTTCTATGCCGTTACCCATTCTGGAAGGTTTGTACATAAAAATATTTTCTGAAACCAGTTGCGCAAAATCTTTATCGGGCGTAACCATATATGTTTTAAAACCTTCTTTTTCAGCTTGTTTTGCGAGTGTTCCAATTAAATCATCGGCTTCAAAACCTTCTTTTGCAATAATTGGAATGTGCATGGCTTCCAATATTTTATGAATGTAAGGAACCGCAATTTTAATGGCTTCTGGAGTTTGCAAACGGTTATTTTTATATTCAGGAAACGCCTCAGTACGCATATGGGAACCGCCAACGTCAAATGCAACAGCCAAATGGTCGGGTTTTTCGCGCTTAATAACATCGAGCAAAGAATTCACAAATCCCAATATGGCAGAAGTATCCATTCCTTTTGAATTTATTAATGGGTTTTTTATGAAGGCATAATACCCACGAAAAATTAAGGCGTAAGCATCTAAAAGGAAAAGGCGTTTTTGTGTTGACATTATTTCAAAATAAGCTATAATTAATTTGAGTAAAAGTACTAAAATCAATTTTAACATGAGAACTGGTTTAAACTTTTTTGATTGAAGTGAAAAAGTTTAAACCAGTTCTATATTAATTCTCTTGAAAAACCAATGCTATGTAGAAACTGTTAAAACCCTCTTAATTTTAGGTTCAATTTTTTTAAAACCATAAAATACATTTAGCTTTGTTTAATGATTAGATGGTTCCTATTTTTGGCAGTTGTTTTATTGGTAGATTTCTATGCTTATCAAAGCATAAAAACCATCACAAAAAATAAATTTATTGCTTTGGGTTATTGGTTGCTTTCCCTTTTTGTTGTTGTAAATATCACCTATAAACTCTTTATTTTTGATGATTCTAAAGGATTGACGCCTTCGGTAATGTTGGCTATCGGACTTGTTTTTTTGTCTTTTGCGCCTAAAATGATCACCTTGTTGGTGCTTTTTTCCGAAGATATTTTTAGATTAGGAAAAACCAGTGTCAACTTTTTTTTGAAAACGCCTTCAAAAGGTTTTCTTCCTGAAAGAAGGGCATTTGTAAGTAAAATGGCGCTTGCGTTAGCTGTTATTCCTTTTTCTTCGGTATTGTATGGAATGATGCGTGGGAAATATAATTATCAGGTGATAAAACATACCTTGTATTTTGATGATTTGCCTGAAGCTTTTGACGGATTTAAAATCACGCATATTTCCGATATTCACAGTGGTAGTTTTGATGATGCTGAAAAAATAGCCCACGGTATTGAGTTGATTAACGAGCAGGAATCAGAAGTGATTTTTTTTACTGGCGATATTGTAAATAACAATGCCGAAGAAATGATTCCGTGGATGACTCTTTTTAAAAAATTGAAAGCCAAATGGGGTAAATTCTCGGTACTTGGAAATCACGATTATGGCGAATATACACATTGGAATTCTGAAGCAGAAAAAGAAAATAATTTTAAAGCCATCAAAGACATTCATCCAAAATTAGGATTTAATTTATTGCTGAATGATAGTATTTATATTGAAAAGGACAATCAAAAAATGGCGATTATTGGCGTTGAAAACTGGGGAACTCATTTTAAAAAAGCTGGAGATTTAAAGTTGGCTTCAGCAAAAATTAAAAAGGAAGATTTCAAGATTTTAATGAGTCACGACCCTTCCCATTGGGAAAATGAAGTTAAAAATCACGAAAATAAATATCAATTAACGTTGAGCGGACATACGCACGGTATGCAATTTGGCATTGAAATTCCGGGATTACGATGGAGTCCGGCACAATATGTATACAAACAATGGGCAGGAATTTATAAAGAATTCGGCAATTATGTTAATGTAAACAGAGGTTTTGGATTTTTGGCTTTTCCGGGAAGGATTGGAATTTGGCCAGAAATAACGGTAATCACACTGAAAAAGAAGCTGTTGTAGTTTATTTCAATAAAAATGTTACATTTGTAAGTATAAGGCTTTTATTTTTTTAAACATTTTACAAAAAGAAATAAGTATTTTATGGCAAAATTCGGAGAATTAATTGGTTCAGAGATTCCTGTGTTAATCGATTTTTATGCAGAATGGGAAGAAGAAAAATCGGATGGGGTTCATACTATTTTGCGTGATGTGGCTGCAGCACTTGGTGATAAAGCTAAAGTGATAAAAATTGATATTGGAAAAAACGAAACACTTGCCAATGCCCTAAGAATTAAAGGAAATCCAACGTTTATTATTTATAAAGATGGGGAAATGAAATGGCGACAATCTGGTAATCAGGATGCCAATACCCTAATTAATTTGGTGAGGCAGTATCTTTAAGGCCCCCTAACCCCCAAAGGGCAATGTCATTAAGTTAAGGAAATATTTGTCATTCCGACAAAGGAGGAATCGCAACAAACTAGCACAGCATTATG
>JBAZGP010000029.1:0-6810 GCA_041652835.1 Lutibacter sp.
TTTTGAAAGCCGTTAAAAAGTACTACAAGTTTTCCTTCATCGAAACAGCAAAAAATCCGATAGATGTTTGATTGGTATTCAACTCGGATTTCATAAAGTCCGTTTGTTCCTATTAAATGTTTTAAAAACTTTTCGGGAACACGGTCAACTTGTTTAATCAATTCGAAAACATATTGAATTTTTTCTTTTACTTTTGGATTCTGTTTTTGATAGAATTCAATAAAGTGGTTTTCGTGAAAGATTATTTTTCTAATCATTTTACAAAGTTATCTTAAAAGATAACTATTTCCAAATTTTATTTTGATTTTCTTGGTGTAGTCAAATGCATCACAACAATTAACATTATTATATCGTTTATCATAATTGATTGTATGTTTTAGATTTAATTTGAGTCAAGTTTGTTGCTAACATCGTGTTTTTATAAGATTTGTGCGACGTAAGAACCAGAGGTTTTTCGTACGTAACAAATTTTTATTGATTGTTTGTACTTTTGTTTTAGTTCAAATTTAAGCATAAATTTTATGAGGTGTTGGGTGTAGTTTTTTATTCGGTTAGTCTGTTTTTCAAATCCATTCTTTCGTGCAATATTCTAATGACCTCAATTTTGTCTTCCGAAATCAAATGATAAAATATTATATGTTTTCCAGACTTGAGTCCGAGTAAATTCCTACTTACTCCAAAATATTCCTTTCCAATATTAGGGTTTTCCCCAATTCCTTTGCAGGAAAGTTTAATTGTCGCATAATATATGTCAGCTTGATTTTCTGACCATTTTTCGAAAGTGTAGTCCCAAATATCATTTAAGTCATTAATGGCTTCTTGTCTTAATACAACTTTAGCCATTCTTTCTTTTTTCTGCTTTTAATCTTTTTAGATTTTCGTCGAAGTCAAAGTTTTCAACTATTGGGCTGTTCAGACCTTCTTGTATAGCATTCCTTAAAGCAATTACTTTACTTTCCTCATCTTCTAAAAGGCGAAGTCCAGCACGAATTACTTCACTAACATTCTTGTATCTTCCACCAGAAACTTGTGAACTCACAAATTGGTCAAAATAATTTCCGAGTGATATTGATGTATTTTTCATATTAAATAAATTTAATCAAAGTTACCAATTTTTGGTAATAATTCCAAATTTATTTCTATTTTCTAATTACACCCAACTATTATTTATTCCTTTTTAATCAACAAATAATAGTCGTTTTCCAAGACTAAATACCCTTGGTCATAAATATAAAAATAAGTATTTCCTGTTTTTGTAGTATAAATTGAAGTAAAATAAGTAAAATCAAAATTGCCGTCGAGCAGTCTTCTTCGGGTGACTTTGGTTTTTCCTGTTTCGTTCAACTCCGAAAGCAGGCGGTGATTTTTCCGAAGTCGGTTATTGGTATTCCGAATTAAATTTTTACTGTCTTTATCAATTTTGTTGTTGTAGGAATTTCTACAATAATCTGAACAGAATTTTTTATCTATTCTGCCGCTAAAAGGTTCGCCGCATTCTAAGCATTTCGTTTTCATAGCAATTTATTAAATTTTTACTCATCAATTTTCACATGTCCCCAATTTTCACCCGATTTAATTCTATATAACTGCATTTCTGAAATACCAAATTGCTTGGCAATTAAACGCATTCGGGTTTTTCTATTTGGGTCTAATATTTTCTTTTTAATCATTCGTACCCGCCCTTCACTTAATTTTGAAGTGGTTACTTTGCCAAATCTCGCAATTTTTTTCGGATTTTTTTTATGGTGCATAGACATTTCTGTTCTATTTGCCCATTTTAAATTAGAAGCTTGGTTGTTTAATTTGTCAAAATCTAAATGAATGACATAATTTTGGTCTTCTCTTTTTTCCGCATACAAAATAGCAACTGCCCTATGCACGTAGTAAGATGATTTACGTACTTTATCCTTTTTCACAAATCCAAAAGACTCATATTCACTTACTAATGATGTTGGAGATAGCCTCCAATTTTCATCATAAACTTTTTTCTTTTTAATTCGTCCGTAGTTGGAAACTGCGTATTCATCTTCATCACTCCACTTTTCATTAATAAAGGGAGTCCAAATTTCTTTTCTAAAATTAACAATCATGCAGGTATATTTGAGTAATTTAAAACCAAAGGTACTAAACATTATCCGATTGCAACCGACTACAAACATTTACAATCGAAAGTAATTAAATACCAACCGAATAACGCAAAATACCCATCTTACATTTGTCCTGTTGAATCGAACTAATGACATTCAGCTAAATTTAAAACCTTATCTTATGAGTACGTTAAGAAACAAAGTACAGTTAATTGGAAACTTAGGAAACAATCCTGAAATCATCACTTTAGAATCGGGAAAAAAATTGGCAAAATTCTCTATTGCCACAAATGAAACTTACAAAAATGCAAAAGGCGAAAAAGTAGAAGATACCCAGTGGCACAATGTGGTGGCTTGGGAAAAAACTGCTGAAATTGTCGAAAAGTATTTGGAAAAAGGAAAAGAAGTGGCTATTGAAGGCAAATTGACATCAAGAAGTTATGATGACAAAGAAGGCGTTAAAAAATATATTACCGAAATTATCGCAAACGAAATATTGCTTATAGGCGCCAAATAAAAGGGGAAATTGCTATTGAAATGAAAAGGTAAAAAGAGGACGAAAATTGCGTCCTCTTTTGTTTTTATTACGAAATCTCAATTTTATATTTCTTCAGATTTCCACTCTTTTTGCTCCTCATCAGTCAAAAAAGTCCAGGCTACAATACGCGTGATTTTATTGCCTTGATGCATCGGAATTATTTTAATATCCGTAGCACCTAATTTTTTCAGAGAATCACACATTCCTTCCACATTTTCTTTTTTGGATACCAACGTACTATACCAAAAGCACTGCGTTTTAAACATAGAACTCTCATATAAATACGTGTGAACAAATGCTTTTTCACCGCCTTTATACCACAATTCTTGTTGTTTTCCACTAAAATTCCTATGGTTGGAATCGTTTTCATTTCCCAAACCTGTCAATTTTCGGGTGTTGGCCATCATTGCTTCTTCCTGTGAGCCGTAAAATGGTGGATTGCACATAGAAGCAGAAAATTTATCGGTAATTTCCAAAATTCCTTTTAAAACTTGGGTTGAATGCGCCTGCTTTATAAATTTGATGGATGCATCAAGTTCGTTCTTTTTTATAATCAGTTCCGCATAATTCAACGATTTTGCATCAATATCGGTCCCCACAAAATGCCAACCATAAGTTGCATTTCCCAAAAGAGGATAAATACAATTGGCTCCGGTTCCAATATCCAACACTTTTATGTTTTCAACGATTCCTGATTCTTTTAGCAAATCGGACAAATAATGGATATAATCTACCCTTCCCGGAATGGGCGGACATAAATTTTCATCGGGAAATTCCCAAAATTTGATATTATAATCTTTCGCTAATAATGCTGAATTTAAACTTTTTACCGCTTTTTGGTTGGCAAAATCAATAGTTTCGGTTCCGTAAGTGTTCACAAACACAAAAGCCCTCAAGGGTTCAAAAGCTTCACACAATTCTGTAAAATTATAACCCTTTTTATGTGCGTTGTTTGGATGAAGTTCGCTTGTTTTTTTATTGGCTCCCATACTATTTGTAATTCTGTAAAAATACTGTTTTTTAAATAGAATTCTTTAAAGCTATTTACAACATTATGAAGCGATCATTTTTTATAAAATATTTTAAATCAGAAAAGGAGCGTTTATAAATAAATTTATTAGTATTTTATTTCAGTCCATTAAATGATCAGACTTAATTATAAACTAAAAACTATAATTTTATATGATGAATAAAAGAACATTTACCAAAAAAATATAAATTGTACATTTATGATTGGTTTTGCCTGGTTTTTATTCAATTAGCCACGATTTATAGTAATCATCAACCTGCAAACTCATGGCTTCTTCGGTAATCATCACAGGCTTAAAAGGATCAATCATTACGGCCAATTCTTCAGTGAATTTTTTTCCTATGCTTCTTTCAATTGCACCTGGATGCGGACCATGAGGAATTCCGCCTGGATGCAAGGTTATTTGTCCTTTTTCGATATTGTTTCGACTCATAAAATCTCCAGCTACATAATACAATATTTCTTCGGAATCGATATTGCTGTGGTGGTATGGCGCAGGAATCGATTTTGGGTGATAATCATACATTCTTGGCACAAATGAACATACCACAAAACTAGATGCTTCCCAGGTTTGATGCGTTGGTGGCGGCAAATGAATGCGGCCGGTGATAGGTTCAAAATCATGAATTGAAAACGCATACGGATAATTAAATCCGTCCCAACCAACAGCATCAAAAGGATGATTTTTATAGGTATATTCCCAAAGCACGCCCTGCTTTTTTATGAGCACCTTAAAAGCGCCTTTTTCATCATGCGTTTGTAAATTGGTTGGCAATTTAAAATCACGCTCACAAAAAGGAGAATGTTCCAACAACTGTCCAAAATTATTTCGATAGCGCTTCGGAGTTACAATTGGACTGTGAGATTCAATATAAAGCAAACGGTTTTCTTGCGTATCGAAATCTATTTGATACATAGTTCCTCGTGGAATTATTACATAATCTCCATATTTAAAAGGAATATTTCCATACATTGTTTTTAAAGTTCCCGAGCCAATATGCACAAAAAGCATTTCATCGGAATCGGCATTTTTATAAAAATAATCGGATGAAAATTCTTTTGGAGCAGCCAAACCAATATGTAAGTCGGTATTCACAAAAATTGTTTTTCTGCTTTCCAAATAATCGGCTTCGGGTTTTAAAGAAAATCCTTTAAAACTCAGCGCTTTCATATTTTTTTCGATGGCGATTTTTGGCGCCATATCTTTCACTTTTTTGATTTCCGTAACCACTGTGGGTGGATTCAAATGATAAATTAATGATGACATCCCCGTGAAACCTTCGGTTCCAAAAAGTTCTTCCTGATACAATCCACCAGTAGGTTTTTCAAAAGTGGTATGGCGTTTTGGTGGAATTTTACCTAATGAATAATATCTGGGCATTTTGTAATTTTTTTAGTTAGAGATAACCCAAAAAAGGGTAAAATAAGTTTTTAGATGAGCCAACTTGGTAAAATTAAGTTTAGTTAGACTTCAATTTATAAAGTTACACAATTTGTCAATATAAAATTGTGAACCGTAAAATGAACAATTTCATTCAGGATTTCTCTTGATTAAGAATTTAAGAAGTAATAATAATTCAGCCCAAGCTACTTTCATATTTACAAATATAAAAATATTTTTGAATGATTAAATAAATAAAAAAGAGCGCATTAAAGCACTCTTTTTTGAAATCTTCTAAAAATAAAAGCTAAAAGGAAATCCCGTTAACGTCAACAACCTGCGTAATTTGAGGCGCATGCCTTTTTACGGTTTCTTCAACCCCAAACTTTAAAGTCATTTGATTCACAGTGCAGCCCAAACAGTTTCCTTCCAATTGAACATAAACAATATTGTTGCTTATTTTGACCAATGAAATATTTCCACCGTCAGCCTGCAAATAAGGTCTGATTTCCTGCAATGCATTTTCAACATTAATTTTAAGTTCTTCAGCTTTCATAAGCTTAATTTTTAGTGCTACAACCACTCATTGTCGTAATTCGAACAATTTCAGTAGGAGGTAAATCGCTGTTTCTTTTTACCAATTGTGATAAGGTGTTTTTAGTTATTTCTGAAAAAGCGTGTTCTAAAGGAGTATTGTCCTGAAGTGCAACAGGATGACCAACATCACCTGATTCTCTAATGCTTTGCACCAAAGGAATTTCCCCTAAAAATGCAACATTAATGTCTTCTGCCAAATTCTTGGCACCATCTTGTCCAAAAATATAGTATTTGTTATCGGGAAGTTCAGCAGGTGTGAAATAACTCATATTTTCAACAATACCCAGAACAGGCACATTTATATCCGCTTGCTTAAACATTGCCACACCTTTTTTGGCATCAGCCAATGCAATATTTTGTGGCGTGCTTACAATTACGGCTCCAGTTACTGGAACTGCTTGTACAATTGATAGGTGAATATCACCTGTTCCTGGAGGTAAATCAATTAATAAAAAATCAAGTTCTCCCCAATTTGAATCAAAAATTAATTGATTTAATGCTTTTGAAGCCATGGCACCACGCCAAATAACAGCCTGATTGGCATCAACAAAAAATCCCAACGATAAAATTTTTACACCGTAACTTTCAACTGGTTGCATTTTTGAAAAGCCATCAATACTTACTGATAATGGTTTTGCATGCGCCACATCAAACATGAGGTGAATGGAAGGACCATAAACATCGGCATCTAAAATACCAACTTTAAATCCCATTTTTTGTAATGAAATTGCAATATTTGCGGTAACGGTAGATTTTCCTACCCCACCTTTTCCTGAAGCAATTGCAATAATATTTTGAATTCCCGGAACTTTAGGTTTTGTATTTTCCTTTGATTTTTCAGGAACATTTGCAGTTACGTTTACTTTCACGTCAGCTTTTACATCCACGTGTTGGTGAATTGCTTTCATAATTTCAACTTCTATTTTCTTTTTAGCCTGTAACGTTGGATTTCCAATAGTTACATCTACAATAACTTCTTTGTCAAAAGTTACTATATTTTTAACGGCGCCACTTTCAATTAAATTTGTTCCTTCGCCAGGAGCAGTAATGGTTTCAAGTGCTTTTGAGATCTCTTTTTTTGTATATGCCATATTGTTTATGTAAAATCATTCTAAACAACAAAGATACAGAGTTCAAACGAATATAAAAGGATTCATAATAAAAAGATTCATATTGA
>JBAZGP010000029.1:6820-17694 GCA_041652835.1 Lutibacter sp.
AAGAAGTGTGGGGGTGGTTACAAATAGGGATTCTTTAGTTAATATCCAATTCTTTAAATGGTTCCCAAAAAACGTCATTAAAGTTTTGAATTTGATTTTCCTTTACAACAATGCCTTCACTTTCCAGCAACTGTTGCATTAAATTAGTACCATCAAAATGAAATTTTCCGGTTAACAATCCGTTTCTATTAACAACTCTATGTGCAGGAATATCAGCATTATTATGTGATACATTTAGCGCCCATCCAACCATCCGAGCTGAACGTGACGCTCCCAAATATTTTGCTATTGCGCCATAACTTGTTACTCTGCCAAAAGGAATTAATTTTGTAACCTCAACTACTTTTTCGAAAAAGTTATCTGAATCTTTCATTCGTTAAAAATAATAATTTAAAAACGAAGTCTGAATTTTATGTATGTAATCGGTTTACCTTTTTCCAAATATTGGCTTTCATAAAAGGTTTGTGTTGAAGTCACTTCTTCAGGAGCGTGAAAATTTTTATAAACATCATGATGGGCATAAATAATTTCATGGCCTTCACCGTGGAGTAAACCCAAGGTATAGCCGTGCATAAATTCACTATCTGTTTTTAAATGAACAATTCCATCGGGTTTTAAAATATGATGATACTTTTTTAAAAATGCAGCGTTGGTAAGTCGGTGTTTGGTGCGTGTATATTTAATTTGTGGATCGGGAAAAGTTATCCAAATTTCATCAATTTCATGTTCATTAAAAATCAAATCGATAAGCTCTATTTGAGATCTTACAAAAGCTACATTGGTTAATTTTTCTTCCAAAGCTGTTTTGGCTCCGCGCCAAAAACGGGCTCCTTTTATATCAACACCAATATAATTAACATTCGGATTTTTACGAGCTAAGGCAATGGTATATTCGCCTTTTCCACAGCCCAATTCAAGGATTATAGGATTGCTGTTGTTAAAAAGTGTGTGCCAATTTCCTTTTAATGAAAGTCCATCAATAACTTCTTTTCGTGTTGGTTGAATGACATTAGAAAATGTTTCGTTTTCACGAAATCTTTTGAGTTTATTTTTGCTTCCCACAGGATTTGCGTTTCATTAAAAAAGAAAAAAGTAACAGAATTTAAATAGAAAACTATTCATTCCCTGCTTTTTTGTATCCTCTTAACTGTCCTAACCAGTAGAATAATGCAATCGCACCCATGGCAATAAAGATCCAACTCACGGTGTTTTGAAGCCACCAATTATGCATAGACCGAATACTGTTGTAAGGCACAAATAATACATTTTCACAAAAATCACCTATCGCATAAAAAATATTGTTTGCAATCATAACTTATTTATATTTACAGGCAAAAGTATAAAATATAGCAATGATAGCAAATTTTTTTAGTAAAACTAAACCGGCAACTATTATTAGTATACCTATTGCGCTATTTATATATTATTTTACAGCTACTTTTTTGCTTCATACCGCAGAATTTTCCTGGCCATTCATGATAAAAAGAATTGGCCTTTTTATTTGCCTAATATTATTTTTGCTGATTGTAAGTTTTATTGTAAAAAAAAATAAGCTAACGAGAGACAATTCATACACTTTGCTTTTACTGGTTTTTTTGTTGGGAACCTTTCCCGAAACGATGTTTGCCTACCGCATTGTTTTTGCAAACATTATATTACTGCTAGCGTTTCGGAAAATTTACAGTTTAAGATCTGGAATAAACACTAAATTGAAGCTTTTTGATGCCTGTTTTTGGATTGGTGTTTCAGCCTTAATTTATTCGTGGAGTATTTTTTATTTACTATTGGTGTATGTTGGCATGGCTATTTATCAAAAACTAACGGTTAAAAATTTATTTATTCCTATTGTAGGCTTTATAACACCTATAATTATTTTTTTTACCTATTGCCTATATTTTGAAAATATCGACTTTTTTTACAATAGATTTACTTATGAAATCAACTTGGATTTTAATTCTTACAAGTCATTAAAATTATTAATTCCTGTTATATTTTTGGCGGTAATATTATTTTGGAGTCTTTTAAAGGTAACTCCAAAAGTTGTTTCTGTCAGAAATAAATTTAAATTTTCCTGGGATGTATTACTCAATCATCTTTTAATTTCGGCAGTAATTGTAATGTTGGCGCCAACTAAAAATGGTTCGGAACTGTTTTTTATTATTCTTCCTTCAGCAGTAGTGATTTCAAATTTTTTACAATTGACAAAATCACAAACTTTAAAAAATTTTATTTTGTTTGCCTTTCTGCTAATTTCAATTGGTGTTTATTTTGATAATTTATAGCCGAAAGATAAATCACCTGCGTCACCCAAACCAGGAACTATGTAGCCTTTGTCGTTTAAATGTTCATCAACAGTTGCAATCCACAAAGTAGTAGTTGCAGGAAAGTGCTTTTTAACATATTCTATGCCTTCTGTAGCGCCAATAACACAGGCCAAATGAATTTCTTTTGGAGTGCCATGTTTTTTCAATCCTTCAAAAACACTGGCAATTGACCGTCCAGTAGCCAACATTGGGTCCGCTAAAATCAATATTTTGCCATCCAAATTAGGGGAAGCGAAATATTCAACCACAATTTCAAATTCGGTTTCATTGATGTGTTTTCTATAAGCAGATATAAATCCGTTTTCAGCCTCATCAAAATAGTTTAAGAGTCCGAGGTGTAAAGGCAATCCGGCTCTTAAAATTGAGCATAAAACAATATTTTTTTCGGGTAATTGAATATTTTTATTTCCTAACGGAGTGGTAATCGTTTGATTTTTAAACTCTAAAGATTTACTTAATTCATAAGCTAAAATTTCACCTACACGTTCAATATTTCTTCGAAATCGCATGCTGTCTTTCTGAATTTCAGAATCTCTTAGTTCAGCAATAAATTTATTTAGTATGGAATTTTTTTTGTCTAAAACGTTGATTATCATAGGAGCTTATTTTCAGCAAAAATAACACTTAATAATTATTAAACGAACAAGTTTATCGGTTAATTTTAAAAAACAGAAATTAGGCATTTAGCTATCAATTTATAGCCTCTAAAACTTTTGTAATGACCGTTTTTGGTGAAATACTTCTCATAACATCATCATAGCCTTCACAAACTTTATTTCCATAAACGGAACATGGAATGTTAGGATATTTTTGTAAATCGGGTAAAATAGCATTTTCAAAAGGCTGATTAAATGGAGCAAATCCGGCAAAAGGATGCGTAATTCCCCAAATGGTAATTGTATTTATGCCAAGCATCGCCGCAAAATGTGCATTGCCAGAATCCATACTTACCATACAATCTAAATTTGAAATTAGCGCCAACTCTTGGTCAAGTTTAAGTTTTCCTGCAATATTCAGCGTATTTTTAAATTTATTGGCAAGATTTTCCAAAAGTTCAATTTCCTTTTTTCCTCCGCCAAAAAGCATTATTTTTAAGGGTTTTTCACACAATTCAGCAATAACTCTTTCCATTAAATCTAACGGATACATTTTAGAATTGTATTGTGCAAAAGGTGCAATACCAATCCATTTTTCATTTTTGGCACCAGTTATTTCAATGATTTTAGGAGAAAGTTCCTTTTTTGAAGGAAATTCAGGTGATGAAAGAGCAACTGAAAATCCCAGATTTCTAAACACATCGGCATACCTTTCTGGAGTGGATTTCAAAGGTTTGAAAACTTTATTTTTGGAACGAGTTAATGCATGTTTTTCACTTCGTCCTTTATTTACAAAAGCCACATTTTTAGCCGCAAGTTTAAAAAAGGTTCTTAAAATTTTAGAGCGTAACACATTGTGCAAATCGGCTACGGCAGTTATATTCAGCGATTTTAATTCCTTGAAAAGTTTATAAATTCCGAAGAGACCTTTATGTTTTCCATTAACTTCCGCAGCAAAAAAGGTCACATTTTTTAAATCGGCAAATAAGGGCTTCAAAAATGGTTTTGAAAGCACAGTGATTTTTAGTTCGGGATGTTGTTTTACCAAAGCACTTAAAACTGGAACTGCCATAGCAACGTCACCCATCGCTGAGAGCCGAATTACCAATAAATGTTTATTTTTCATCAAAACAAATAGAAATAGTTATTATTATGAAAGCAAAAGTACACAATAGTTTTAGTACAAAAAATTAGCGCCAATAGTATTAAAAATTAATGTTTCGTGTATTAAATTGCTTAAATTTGCTCAAATTTTATTAGTAGATGATACATTCAATGACCGGTTACGGGAAAACCATTTTACAACTTCCTACCAAAAAAATTACGATTGAATTGAAATCGTTAAACAGCAAAAATTTAGATATAAACGTTCGGATTCCTGGCTATTACAGAGAAAAGGAGTTGGATATTCGCAAACAACTGGCTACAGAACTGGTTCGGGGAAAAATAGATTTTTCTATTTATATAGAAGACAATGGCGGAGAATTCTCATCAAAAATAAATGAAAATATGTTGAGAGAATACATGAACCAATTAAGAAATATTGTGGATTCTGACGAAATTGAATTGCTGAAAATGGCCATTAGGCTCCCTGATGCTTTCAAATCCCAAAAAGAGGAATTGGATGAAATGGAATGGAAACAAATTGAAAACGGCATACTTGAAACCATTGAAAAAATTAATGAATACAGAATTGATGAAGGAAAAGTGTTGCATGCCGATTTTGTTTTGCGCATTTCCATTATTGAAATTCTGTTGGAAAGAATTGTTGAATTAGATCCAATTCGCATTGAACAGGTTAAAGAAAAACTGAGAAAATCCATTGCAGAGCTGGAAACCAAAATAGATGAAAGCCGATTTGAGCAGGAACTTATTTATTATATTGAAAAATTAGACATTACCGAAGAAAAAGTGCGTTTAAAAAACCATTTGGAGTATTTTATCAAAGAATTGAATGAAGCTATTTCCAATGGTAAAAAACTGGCTTTTATTACCCAAGAAATTGGAAGAGAAATCAATACTATTGGCTCAAAATGCAATTTAGCCAATATGCAAAAAATAGTGGTTCAAATGAAAGATGAGCTTGAAAAAATTAAGGAGCAAAACTTAAATGTATTGTAATAAAAAGGGAATATCAACTATTTATAAAACTTAAAATCAGTGAAAAAAGAGGGTAAACTCATTGTTTTTTCGGCTCCTTCAGGCTCCGGTAAAACTACAATTGTACATTGTTTGTTAAAACATCCAGAATTGAATTTAGATTTCTCCATTTCAGCAACTTCACGCCCAAAAAGAGGAAAAGAAATTCATGGAAAAGACTATTATTTTATCTCTTTGGAAGAATTTCAAAAACATGTGGTAAAAGGAGATTTTGTAGAATGGGAAGAAGTTTACGAAAATAATTATTACGGCACCTTAAAAAAGGAAGTTGAACGCATTTGGGAAGCTGGCAAACATGTGATTTTTGATATTGATGTTGTTGGAGGTTTAAGCATAAAAAATTTATTTCCCGAGCAAACATTGGCAATTTTTGTTCAAAGTCCTTCAATTGATGAAATGGAACGACGTCTTAGAAAAAGAAATACCGATGGAGATGATAAAATTAAAGAGCGCGTTGCTAAAGCTGTGAAAGAGCTGAAATTCGCCAAAGATTTTGATGTTATTTTGTTAAATGATAATTTGGACCAAACAAAAGAAGATGCCTATAATTTGGTAAAAAAGTTTATTCAATAAAATTACGAATTACGAATTACGAATTTTTGTTTCTTGATATTTAACCAATTACTTTTAATATTTAATATTTAACTTTTAACATTTAAACTTTCAAACTTTTAATATCTAATATCTAACTTTTAATATTTAACTTTTAATATTTAATATCTAACTTTTAATATTTAATATCTAATATTTAATATCTAACATTAACATTCAACTTTCCAAAATGAAAATCGGACTTTTTTTTGGCACTTTCAATCCCCCGCACATTGGGCACCTGATTATTGCCAATTATATGGTTGAATTTACCGATTTACAAGAAGTTTGGTTTGTAATAACGCCTCAAAGTCCATTCAAACAAAAAGTGTCAATGTTAAGCAACCATCATCGATTGGCCCTTGCAAATATTGCCGTTGAAAATTATCCAAAATTAAAAACCAGTAATATAGAATTTGGTTTGCCACAGCCAAATTATACCATAAATACACTTATTCATATTGAAGAAAAATTTCCAAACCATCAATTTTCTTTGCTCTTGGGTGAAGATAATTTAAAAGGATTTCAAAAATGGAAAAATTATGAAACCATTCTTAATAATTATGAATTGTATGTATATCCAAGAATTTCCGAAGAAAATATTGCGCTTCAATTTTTAAATCATCCTAAAATCCACAGGGTAAATGCGCCCATTATTGAAATTTCATCAACATTTATTAGAAATGCAATAAAAAATAAAAAAGACATCAGCACCATGCTTCCTTATAGCGTATGGAAATATATAGATGAAATGAACTTTTATAAATCTTAATTTTACAAAAGTTTTAACACTTCTAAACAAAAAGTTTAAAATTTATTATATAAAATTCGTTTTTATATTTTTTGAAGTAGTATTATGACGAAAAAACACAGAAAAAAGATCAAATTCCGGCAAAAATTAATAAATAAATACCGTTTGGTAATTTTAAATGAAGATACTTTTGAAGAAAAATTATCTTTTAAATTAACCATTATGAACGTGTTTATCTTTGGGACTTTATTTTCTATTCTATTGATTGCAGGCACCAGTATTTTAATTTCATTTACTTTTTTAAGAGAATATATTCCAGGATATCCTTCTACCCAATTAAAAAGAGAAGCCACACAATTGGTGTATAAGGTAGATTCCATAACCCAGATTTTGGAAACAAACAACCTTTACATTGAAAAAGTAAAAGCACTGTTAACCGGTAAAATAACTGAAGTTCAACTTGACAAAGATACCGTTTTAAACCCCAACAAATTAGACAAGGATTCTATGAAAATAAATCCTTCTGATACCGATTTGGAATTTAGATTGGATGTGGAAACTACCGATAGATACAGTATTTTTAATGAAGCGAAAAAAAATGTTGATATTGTGTTTTTTTCGCCGGTTAAAGGGATTGTAACCGATGGATACAGTCTTAAAAATAAACATTTTGCCATTGATATTGCCGTTAAAATGGGAACTCCCGTAAAATCTGTTGCCGATGGAACCGTAATTTTTGCCGAATGGACCGCAGAAACTGGCTACGTAACTATTGTGGAACACAGCAGAGGATTTATTTCCATTTATAAGCACAATACAGCTTTGCACAAACATCAAGGTGATATGGTGAAATCGGGTGAAGTTATTGCTTCTGCAGGAGATTTAGGTGAATTTAGCACTGGTCCGCACTTACATTTTGAATTGTGGAATGAAGGCTATCCGGTGAATCCAGCCAATTATATAGATTTTGAATAAAATGAATATAAAATCAATTTTAGCTAAACCGTTTGCAAGGCGAATTGCAGCAAAAGTATATAAACAAAGTAAAAATGCCGTAAATATTCAGCAAAACTTGTTGCTGAATTTGGTTGCCCAAGCAGCACATACAACTTTTGGTAAAGACCATAATTTTAGTAAAATTAAATCCTACGAAGATTTTAAAAAACAAGTTCCTATTAGGGATTATGAAGCATTAAAACCTTATATAGAAAAAATTATTGCTGGTGAATCTGATGTTTTATGGAAAGGAAAGCCGCTTTATTTTGCAAAAACTTCGGGCACAACTTCAGGCGTAAAATACATTCCGCTTACCAAAGAATCTATGCCCATGCATATCAGCGCAGCACGTAATGCCTTATTGCTTTATATTGCCGAAACCAAAAAAGCTGATTTTGTTAATGGTAAAATGATTTTTTTACAGGGAAGTCCAGAACTGGATGAAAAAAACGGAATTAAAACTGGCCGTCTTTCAGGAATTGCCGCACATTTTATTCCAAGTTATTTAACCAAAAATCGCCTGCCAAGCTGGGAAACCAATTGTATTGAGGACTGGGAAACTAAAATTGACGCTATTGTTGATGAAACTGTTCATGAAAATATGACATTGATTAGCGGAATTCCTTCTTGGGTGCAAATGTATTTTGAAAAATTAATTGAACGAACCGGGAAAAAAGTGGGTGATATTTTCCCAAATTTTAACCTTTTTGTTTACGGCGGGGTAAATTTTGAGCCATACCGCAATAAATTTGAAGATTTAATAGGCCGAAAAGTAGCTACTATAGAATTGTTTCCCGCTTCGGAAGGGTTTTTTGCCTATCAGGATTCGCAAACGGAGAATGGAATGTTGTTGTTGGTTGATAATGGCATGTTTTACGAGTTTATTGCTTCCGAAGAGTTTTTTAACGAAAATCCGAAAAGAATTTCTTTGGCTGATGTAAAAATTGGCGTAAACTACGTACTTATTTTAAATACCAACGCCGGACTTTGGGGCTACGATATTGGCGACACCATTGAATTTGTTTCCATAAATCCGCCAAGAATTAAGGTAACTGGCAGAATTAAACATTTTATTTCCGCATTTGGAGAACATGTGATTGGAAGTGAAGTGGAACGTGCCATAAACAGCCAAACTATAAATACAACTATTGCCATAAATGAATTTACAGTGGCGCCACAAATTACACCTGAAAATGGATTGCCTTATCATGAATGGTTTATTGAATTTGACAATAAACCCGAAGATTTAGACGATTTTACAAACAAAGTTGACGCTTCTTTACAACAACAAAACAGTTATTACTTCGATTTAATTAGCGGAAAAATATTAAGGCCCTTAAAAATTACTTTAATTGAAAAAGGCGGATTTAATAAGTATATGAAGTCGATTGGTAAATTGGGTGGACAAAATAAAGTTCCTCGCTTGTCCAACGACCGGAAGATTGCTGATGAACTTTCAAAATTTGAAGAAAAATGAAAGTAATTTCCGTAAATATTGGGGAGAAAAAAGCATTCGACTACGAAGGTAAAATTATTGAAACGGGAGTTTTTAAGTTTCCTGTAAATCATCCAGTTTTATTAGGCCCAGAAAATGTTGAAAATGATGCCGTAATTGACCGAAAGCATCATGGAGGAATTGAAAAAGCAGTATATGGATATTCTCAAAATCATTATAAATATTGGAAAGAATTATATCCAAATTTAGACTGGAATTATGGGATGTTGGGTGAAAATTTAACCATTTCAAACTTGGAAGAAACAGAGATACAGATTGGGAATACTTATCAATTAGGTGAAGCATTGTTGGAAGTCACCAAGCCGAGAACACCTTGTTATAAACTTGGAATTCGTTTTGGAACTCAGAAAATAGTAGAACAATTTTGGAATTCCACAAAAAGTGGTGTTTATTTTAAAGTACTGCAAACTGGAAATGTAAAAGTTGGCGATGAACTTTTACTTGTAAATCAATATAAAAACTCGCAAACAATAGCCGAAGTTTACGAATCAAAAAAAAGCAAATAAAAAAAGGGTTCACATTGCAGAACCCTTTTTAGTTGCTAAAAGCTTTATTTATTTTTTTGCCAGCAAATCTCTAATTTGAATCAACAATTCTTCTTGAGATGGTCCTTTTGGTGCTTCTGGCGCAGGTACTTCTTTCTTTTTCATTCTATTGATGGCTTTTATCATAAAAAACATGACAGCCGCCACAATAATAAAATCAACAAGGTTTGTTAAAAAATCACCGTAAAGCACGGCAACTTCGCCAACCACTTCACCGGTTTCACTAATCGTACCTTCATTAATAACCCATTTTAAACCTTTGAAGTCCGATTGAAAAATCAACCCAACTAATGGTGAAACTACACCACCGGTAAATGAAGATACAATTTTATTAAAAGCAGCTCCCATAACAAAACCTACTGCAATGTCAACAAGGTTTCCCTTCATTGCAAATTCCTTGAATTCTTTTAACATTCCCATTTTATTATTTTTTAATTGATTAGTTATAGCTAATGTAATAAAAAAAATAATTCGATTTATGTTATTTTAAGGTTCTTTTTACGCGTTGAGAAATGGCAGTTAGCAATTCATAAGGAATTGTTTTAATGGCTTTTGAAAGGTCTTCAATATGTTGTTGATTTTTGAAAATATACACTTCGTCACCTTCATTGCAGTTGATGTCAGTTACATTAACCATAATCATATCCATACAAACATTGCCTACAATTGGTGCTTTTTTGTTGTTGATATAAACATAGCCAACACCATTACCAAATTGTCTGGAAATTCCATCAGCATGGCCAATAGGTATGGTGGCAGTTTTTAAGGTTTCTATAGCTTTAAAAGCGCGGTTATAGCCAACAGTTTCTCCTTTTTCAATAGTGTGAATTTGTGAAATCACCGATTTTAAGGTAATTACATTCATTAGTTTTTCAGTTTCATGTTTCTCATTTCCAAATCCGTACAGCCCAATTCCTAAACGCACCATATCAAATTGCGCTTCAGCAGCATAATTTATGACTCCTGAAGTGTTTAACATGTGTTTAAAAGGAATGTTTTTTAATTCCGCTATAAATTCTTTTGAAAGTGAATTAAATGTAGTTATTTGTTTCAATGTAAATTCGCGTTCATTTAAATCTTCACTCGCAGCAATATGAGAAAAAACAGATTTTACAAAAACCGAATTTTGGTTGTTAATCAATGCTGAAATTTCGGGAATATTTTTTTTTGTAAAGCCCAAACGGTTTAAACCAGTATTGAATTTTATATGAATTGGATAATTTTGAAGTTTTAATTCTGAAGCTTTTTCAATGACCGCTTTTAGTAAATTAACAGAGAAAATATTAGGCTCTAAATTATATTTTATAATCTGTTTTAGGTTAATTTGCTGAGAATGCAACACCAAAATAGGCGTTTTAATTCCGGCATTTCTCAAAGCAATACCTTCATCCAAAT
>JBAZGP010000030.1:0-17608 GCA_041652835.1 Lutibacter sp.
TTTTTTTTTTTTTGCTAATCGTTCACGTTCAAGTTTTTCTCTTTGAGATTTTTCGCGTTCAAGTTTTAAAATTTCTTCTTGTTTTTTTCGCTCAATTTCTAATAATCGTTCTCTTTCTTTTTTTTCTTCTTCTTCTTTTGCCTTAATTTCAGCAAGTTCTTTTTCATGCTTTTCCCTTTCTATTTTTGCCAATCGTTCACGTTCAATAGCCTCTTGTCGTAATCTTTCATTTTCTGCTTTAATTCTTTCCTGTTCTTCTTTTTCAAGCCTAATTCTTTGTTCTTCTTTTTCAAGCCTAATTCTTTGTTCTTCTTTTTCTCTTGCTTCTTTTTCAAGCCTAATTCTTTGTTCTTCTTTTTCTCTTGCTTCTTTTTCAAGTCGTATTTGTTCTTGTCGTTGTTTTTCTTTTTCTTCTGCTATTAATCTATTTTTCGTAAAATTCTCTTGTTGGTCAAGATAACTTTCAATAGGTTCAATTAATGCTTTTAAAACATTTGCTATACCATCAATAGCCTTTCCTTCTCTTAATGATTGTTCTTTTAATTCTTTTCTTGTTTTTTCAATAGTAATTCTTTTATCTCTTAAGAAAAGCCGCCCGACTCTTGCCATTTCCATTTCTACTTTCTGGTCGTCAGATGTTACAATAATAGTTTTAATTTTATTTTCCCATTCTCCCGCGATTTTAAAATAATCTTGAAATTTTTCAAGAATAAAATCAGCCTTTGTTTTTTCTAATCCACTATCCTTTACAATTGTCATTAACATATTATCATTCATATTTTCTCCTGTAATGAAAAAAGCCATTTACGACCATCCCCGAAAGAATGTGATACCGCCGTAAATGGCTTAAAATTTTTAAGGCTCTTAAGGTATCATGTTAGGAGCTTTAGACTTCTACGAAGTCATTTATACAGTATCACATATTTTTAATTTCGTCAAATTTATTTTGCATTTTATTATATTCATTTAATATACATCTCATAGATATTTGATTATTATTTTTAGTCTGTATAATTATATCATTATCTAAATTCGCCGTCAGAGGTAGTAATAAATCATCTGTCCATTTAGCCATATCCCAAAAATAATTTATAAGATAACAACTTATAATTTCGATATTACATATCGGTAATATTTGATTGATTTGATTTATAAATAATTCTTTTTTTTCTGATACTATTTCTATTTTACCATCAATAGAAATAGTAAAACTTGATAATTTCTTATTTAAGTCTTCATATGTATATTTTTTAGTTATTATTCTACGATAATTTTTACGGTAAAATCTTGATGTAATTTCTTTATTCTCTACTATTTTTTGTAATGAGTATTCCATACTATCAAGTAAAGATTCTATTACATATTCAATTCTTTGATCGGCATATATATTTTCTTTTTGTGGTTTATTTATTATATTGACCCATTTCCCAGAATTATTTACAAAATCCGGGAAACTCTTTTTTTTAACTTTCTCATTATATAATAATAATGCTTTTAATACATTATGATGCTCTTGATTATGTTTTACCGAAAGTTTTTTGATATTGTCTTCATTCATTTCAATTTCGATAGAATTCCATTTGTAATATTCAATTATTTTTTCTCTGAATAAATCAAATGTCATTTAATACCTCTTTTTTTTAGGGTTACTAAAATTATTTTTTTCTTCCGGAGACATTTTTAAGTATTGCAATATTTCATTTATCATTTTTAATATTTTTGATGGCGTTGGTATTGTTTTCCAAAGATCTAAATTTTTATCATAATACCATGTTTCTTCAAGATAATGAAAAATAAACTCTATCAATGTCGGGGGATTATATTCATTTTTAGTTTCGGGTATAAGTTTATCAAGTATCTTCCAGTAATTTATCCAGTCAACATTGGTACAAATCATATCTTGATTATACCATCGTTTATATATACCCAAAAATAATTCTTGCATTTGTTTTCCTGTATATTTTTCATAATATAACTTTGGTTGTTTTTTTGGTTTTTTAATTTCTATCGGTAATTCGTTAGAATTACAATGAGATTTAGAAATTTCATTATTAATACTTAAAGCATTTAAATTAAATACACTTAAAGCATTTGTATCCGAATTTTCCACACCCTGCGTTTTGTTGAGTGTGGTTTTTTCAATGTATGGAGTAATAGTAGATTGTTTTATTATATAATTCATTTTTATATAATGCCCTAAAATCTTACCTTGTTCATTTTTTCTGGTAAAATCTGTTATGAAACCTAAATCAATTAACCCCTTTTTTATCTTTCTTACTTTGTCTTCCGACCATTTCAAGCCTTTTGCAACATAACCAGTAGTACATTTAGGTAAATTAGTTTTTTGCCATTTTGCGGTATAATAATAAAAAGTATATAATCCAATAAGTTCTGCGGGATTGTCTTCTTTTAAAAAGTTATCAATTGTATATTTTGTCAAGATTATTAAATTATTCTCAATAAATCCAAAATCATCACCTTCCGGTGTATTCATAAATTCTATGTTTTTTTCAATCATATTTCAAACAACCTTTCTAAAACCGATATGTGATAAGAGTTTACTTGCCCAAATCTTTCATCTGGTACTTTGCGAATTGGTTTTTCAAACTCTCTTGATATTTTACTTGCTTCTTTACCATAACAAATCATTTCGGAGAATCGTGCTTCATCTATACCTTTAAAACGCATATAGCCAAGTAATGAAAAATAATCCTGTTTAAGTTCAATTTGTTTTGGTTGGTTTTGAATAAGAGATAATAATATTTTGTTTGTTTCTGATTGTTGCTTCATAAATTCAATAAACATACATTTAAGATCATTATTATCTGTCAAAGAGTTGGACTCTACTGTCAAATTTTTAGACACTTCAACTTTTAATTTATTTACAACGTCTATAGATTCCGATTGATTTAATCTGGTTGTTTTACCATGTTCAATTTTAGTCGGATACAATTCTTTTACTTTGTTTATAATTGTTTGTTTTGATAACCCCGTTAAGGAGGCTATTTCTTTTATAGTCATTTTAAAACTCCAAAATAAAAAAGACTCGATATAAGTGTCTATAGTTTTTCAACTATCCGGCAAAGGACGACACTTATATCGAGTCCATGAATCCCGAAATACTCTGCCGGTATTATTCCGAGATTGACTTAACAAGTCGTATTTAATCTATCACATTTTAATTTAATTTGTCAATTGGAAAATCATATTTTTTTATTAAAAATTCCCGATATTTTTCATGGTCTATAGGCGAATTATTTCCATTTCTAAATTCAGATAAATTCTCCATTGACCAGATAATAAAGTTCATCATTGATGCACTTGGATAATCAAGTTTTTCCTTTTCAAGGCAATCATCCCCTGTTAATCCTTTTGAATGAGCGTATATAAGATAATATTCATTCATTTTTTACCAACTCCTTTTTCGCGAACTTTGTTGCTTCGAGCATAAGATCAATTAATATAATGTTTTGTTCGAATCTGTCAGTTGATTGAAATATAAAATCGGAATTTTTATGACTTTTCAATGTATATTTTTCTAAATTGTAATCAATTTCAAGATAGACTATTATATATTCTTTGAAAAAAGAATACGTTGATTTTATTTTTTCAATCATGCAATGGGTTTGATGGTCTATGACACGTTCCTGTTGTTCGGACTCTTTTTTTATGACTATTTCAGGTTCGGGCTTTACTATTTCACCGTCTAATTTTTTGGCGTAATTCCATTGGGCGTCATTATAATCATTCGATAAAAATTTCTGTTTATATTCCGCATCCACTTTAACCTCATTAAAAGTCAGAGCGACACAAACAAATTTATTATTTTCCATATATAAAAAAATTCTTTCCGACCATATATTTTTTTTATCAAACCGAACTAATATTATTTCTCCTTTCTGGAATTCAGGATGTTCGTCAAGCCATTGTTGGGATAAGACAACTTCATTCTTTTTTCCACATAGATGATGAGGACATTGAATTGTTTGTAGAGGATTAGCATAGCAAAATATTCCCTCACAACTTTTTTGTTGTACTATCTTTTCGCATATTTCTCTCTCTGTCATTTTATTTCCTCCTTCTTATATTGCCTTATATGATACTCTATGTTATGCCGGATATCGGAAATTCTATCCTGCACTTCTTTTGGATAAGTCTTGATATCACAAATAGGGTGTCCGGCAATCCAGCAATTGCTTTTGTTAATGGTAAATCCTATGCAAGTCGCGCAGCAAAAAACATCATATTCCATTTATTGCCTCCAATTTTTCTCCTTTCTGGAATTCAGGATGTTCGTCAAGCCATTTTGTGGACTGGATAACAATGGTCTTATTAGAAGTAATACCTTTTCTGCAAAATTCCGCATGGGGACATACTATACAAGGAACCCCACAACAATCTTTCTGCTTTATTATCTTTTTACATATTTCCCTTTCTGTCATTTTATTTCCTCCAATAACTCCGGATTTTTTTGCTTTGTACCTATAATCTCAAAATCAAACATCCGATCATTTACATACCAAAGACATATGTAGTCATCGTTATTAAAAATGTCTATTTCTGTTCTCATTTCCTTGTCATTGAAATTAAAAATACCAATTAGATTTATACAATCATTATAAGGATCATTAAATTTAAATTTAACAATATCTGAATTAAAATAAATCTCTTTATTTTTTTTCTCTTTATTCTCTTTTAATCCGGTGAATTGAACTACTTCGATATCATTTAATCTATCAACAAAATCATTTTTAATGTATTCATTTAAACAATCAAATACAGTCCATTCGCCTATTAGGTTAAATGGCATAGATGAACACCATCTTTTATATTTTTTATCCCATGCTTTAAATTTAAGTAATCTCATTTATTTCCTCCTATTTATCTATTTCTTTTAATTTCCCTGCATATTCTGAAATAATGTCTTTAATCAAAGCCTTTATTTCATGTTTGAACGTCTTTACTATATAACCATAAAAGCCATTTGTTTTTTCGATATTTTTATCAATAATATCATTTAATATTTCTAATCTACTATTCATAATACCACCCCATGTAATTCATATTGTTTTCTTACGGTCATTTCAATACATTTGTGATTTCTCACAATGTTATGACATAACGCTACCGCGATTAATTCTATCCGTTCTTTTTCTTTTGTTACTTTATCAATTTCATTTTTTATTCTTTTAATTTCATAATATTCTGGATAATCCTTTTTATTTATAACACGTCTTAATAAAAGGGTGTCTTTTCGCATACATTTATCAGTGCAATAAATTTGAGCGGAAGTATTTTTTATAAATTCTTTTCCACATGATGGGCAAAATAATGATTTCATTTTATCCCCCTATAAATTATTCGAATGTAATCCTTGCCATTTGTATAGCAAGTAAATATTGCTTTTCATATATAGTCCCTTTGTGGTTTTCAATAACTTTTTTTTCAAAATTTTCGATAGTGTTAAAAAAACACCCAGAACGAACATATAATCCTTTTTCAAGATTGTAAATAGTGCATCCATCGTTTCGTGAGCCGATGTTGTTAAAACGTAAAAAAGGAATTCCTTTTTTTGCCTTTCCTATATTTTCAAATGAACAATACTCACCGAATGAACAACATCGACCGAATGAACAATACTCACCGAATGAACAATCCTCACCGAATGAACAATACTCACCGAATGAACAACCTCGACCGAATGAACAACCTCGACCGAATGAACAACCTCGACCGAATGAACAACCTCGACCGAATGAACAACACACACTGAATGAACAATCCTCGCCGAATGAACAACCTCGACCGAATGAACAATACTCACCGAATACTTTTATATCGGAATAATCTGTATTCGCTGGAAAATAACGAATTCCGTTAGAATCTGGCAAAATTAAATTGAATTCCTCAATCGTCATTTTTCTTTTCATTTTATCACCCTTAAAATAGATTGCAAATATTTGAATAATCTTCTACCAGTCGCAACAGGCTTAACACTATTGAGATTATTCCCGTCTTTAGTATTATTCCATATATTTTTAATATTTTTGTGTAAAATGCTTTTTTTTGTAAAATCAAAGAATTTAGTTTTTGTCATTTTTTGCCTCTTTTTGGTATCAAAATAACATTTCCATTATCCATTTTTTCAATTGCTACCAAATCATCTGGCTTAAGTCCTGTTAATTTAGGGACTGTTACCGTTGAATTTTTCGCAATCTTATATAATTTTGTTGATACTGATATCCCTTTTACATTATTTTTCTTGACCATCTTTTTAACCTCCAAAGTAATTATATTTTTCGTCAAATTTTTTAAACGTTTCTCTTATTATGAGTTCTGTTTTTTCAAGATTTCTTGCTGAAATTATTTCTGTTTTTATATCGACTTCAAAAACTTTATAGAATTTACCGTTTTTTGTGAATATTTTATTTAAATATTTTTTTTTATTTTTTATCTTTTTCATTTATTATATCCTCCCATGATTTGCCAAAATATTTTTCAACAATATCTTGAACCATCCTATCTGTTTTGCCGCAATCAATGCCACGTAAACGTTCGTCAAGAATATAAATCAGCGCCCTCGCCATTTCTTCCTGAAGTTCAGCCTCTCTTTCAAGGGCGGGTAATAGCCATTCAAGTATATCTAATTTACCTGCATTCCATTCAATACGTTCTTTATTATCAATTTTTTCGTTTATTATATCTTTTTCATCTATAATTTTATCTTTCATCTTTTCAACAATATCTTTTATCGCCATTTTCAAACTCCTATGACTTCATGTGTTTCAAGATATATTTCTGTTTTATCCGCTCCGCGTTCAAGCCATTTAGAATACATCTTAACAGATTCCAAATTCTCAATACTACCCTTATGTATGTATTCATCTGTTAATTCAATAGTCTTAGCACCAAAAGGAAATTGACTTTCAGAGGCTATTATTATAAATGGTATTTCTTCATATGGAATACCGGAATAATGACTATACAATGTCTTATACCAATCCGCTTGCCGATAATACCCAAAGTCTTTGACCTGCCATTTGAATAGTTCTATGTTTGAGGTCAATTTTATATCAAAGATTATTGGTCTATCTTCATAAAGTAAATCAAATTTACCTTTACTTTGGAAACCGGCTATTTCAGCAAAACAAGCAATTTCTTTTTTACTTTTTAATATTATTTCGTCCATATCCATAAAATCATACTTTAATTTTAATATATTATCCCGCATTTTATAAAGGTCTTCAATTTCCTCAAAAAATAATATCTCTTTATCAGGATTTGATTTAACCATATCTTTATATACGTTTGTATTTCTATTTATTTTTTCAATAATTAAATCTCTTTCTGATATCTTTTCCGGTTCTAATAATAGTGCATGAAGTAATTTGCCGTCCTTCATAGATTGCGTTATTGTTCTTTCACCAAATGCGTATGCCGGGGATTTATCAAATGCTTTTAGAAAGCTTTGGCTTAATCCTTCGCTTGCAAAATAATCAACATCATTCATTTGTTTTAAGTCTGTCATTCTATTTCACTCCATTTTTTGCCGGCGGCTTTTTCAATAATTTGAATATTGCAATTAAATTTTTTCTCCATATCAATAAAAAAGGGATGATCCATTCTGTATTCCCATTCATTCATATTGTATTCAATAATTTTTGTGCTTTCAATCAACGCCATTAACATTTCAGGGGAGCAAGCAATAAGACGAGCGTCCGATTCATTATATACAGTATCGCATATACATTCTCCGTCATTACCATATTGGATTTCGATGTTTTCTAAATTTAAATTATTCCAATGTTTTCCAGTTTTAACATATTTCCACTCTCCGTTCGTAAAATCAAATTTATTCATTTCATACCCTCCAGTATTTCAAAGGCTTTCTTCACGGCTTGCATTTGAATCGTTTGATAAAAAAAATAAGTCATTTTTTCAAAATCAGCCTTACTAAAATTATCCAATGATAATATTATTTGTGTAACAACATTTAATAATTTAATATCCTTTTCCCAAAAGAACTTTTCAATATCACAATAGCAAATAATACTTTTCTGACCGCAACTACAATCCATATTATCACAAACATCAAAATGATATATATCAAAACTGTCGCAAAAGATTTTTAATCCTTTCGGATATTTTTCTTTTATCTCATTCCAAAATTTAGCATCAAACATAATTACTCTCCTATAGTTATATTAGATTTCGTAGCCGGATATTTCTTTTTCAAATAATCAATAAATTCATTAAGGCTTTTTAATGATAGTTTATTTACGTCTTTAGCCATTTCCATTTTAGAAATAGATTCTTTCTCTGGGGCAGTTAGTTTTTCGTTTAATATATTTATCATATTTTCAAATTCTGCCCAAGCATCAAAAAAGGCATTTTCATTTTGAGTCTTTTTACGCCCTTCTTCAAGTTTTTTTTCGTTATCTTCTCCTTGTGTAACTATCCCAAAAACGCCCTTAAATGAATAACGTTCAGCGTATGATATCGCCGCCCCTACAATTTGCTGAACTCCCATCAATTTCGTCGATGTTCCAAGTGGCATTATTATAGTAGTCTTCTTTGAATACCCACTTACATGGTTTGCAATGCAAGTTACTTTTACAGCGCCTTCAAGAAATTCATGCTCCCATGTCCACGAAAAATTATTTTTTGTCAAAACAGATCGAACTTTTTCAATTATATAATCAAGCGGAGCGTAAACAAAAGTAGATTCCCCCAGATTTGTTTTATTTCCGCTCTGTAATCTTTCTATTACAGGGCATTCCTCTTGAAACGCTCGAAAAGATTTGTCAAATTCTTCTTTTGATTTTTCTAATTTAATTTTATCACGTAAAACCATTAGCCTTTCAATTGTATCAATATTCCCTTTTGCAATCGATAATTTTAATAATTCAGAAATATTCAAATTATCTTGTTTTTCGATTTCATTCATTCTCAATCTCCTTAATAATTATATTTAGTTCTTCCCTTAACGCCCCAGATTCAACAAGGGTCTTTTCTGCAATGTCTATAATCTTCCCAAGATGTTTAATTGCCTCGAAAAGGTCATTTTCTAATTTTCTATTTTTTTCAACAAATGTTTCAATTTGATCTTTTTCAGATATAGATTTAACAATCTCTCCTTTATATTTCTTGGCGTATGTCCATAAGCCTTCTTTATATTTGCCAGACAAATATTTTTCTTTTGCTTCATTAAAATTCCCAGTTTGTTGGTAAACACAATTAAAATAAATGCCCATTTTGTTAAGAAATATCCGCTTAAATACCATATTATTTTTATAATCGCCTACAAAGATTATTTCCCCTTTCTGGAATTCTGGGTTATCGTCAAGCCATTGTTGAGACATGGCTACTGGATCACAAGGATTATCGGATCCTTCGCAAGTAAGAATATGAGGACATAACATACAATGAATTCCCTTACAATCCTTTTGCTCTATAATTTTTTCACATATTTCTCTTTCTTTCATTTTATTTCCTCCTAAAATTTCTCACTTAAAGCACTGATAGCCATCAACGCACATTTTAATTTTTCTTTTAATTCTTCATTTTCTTTTTCTAATTCCTCAACTTTGGGAATGTATTTTTTTAGTGTTGGTTTTGTTCCTTGTTCTTTCCAAACCTCATGATAACCCGTATTTCCTGTTCTATCAATCTCTGTTATTTCAAATTTCATTTCTTCACTTAATTTCATTTCATACCCTCCATTATCTCGAACGCCTTTTTGGCGGCTTCAAGTTGTGCCTCATTTCTTGATTTATAAAAAGTCATACTTACATCTTTTATTTTTTGTGAAAATCTATCATAATTATTCACATAATCTTTTATGTGCCATGAATTACCAACAATATCAATAACAAATATTATCCCCTGTTCGTCAAAAAACTTTTCAATATCACAATAGCAAATATCTTTTATTTCAACATTTTCGCCATTATATATATTTATGCAGAATCTACCATTATCAGATATCTCAACTTCATTTATATTTTTTAATTCAAAAAAACAAACTTTTTTTAAAAATTGAAAATACCCCTTTGGATGTTGTTCTTTTATCTCTTGCCAAAATTTAGCATCAAACATAATTATCCTCCTTAAAAAGCGGGCGGTTGAAATGATGGTAACGACCGCCCTTATACGTTATTTCTATAACCCGTCCGCTCAAGCGGCAATTGATTATTTTTTACTTAATTCTTTTTCTTTCTCACAAATAGGACAATATCCATTTTCGCTTTTGCTTTCATCATAATAGATATCATGTATTTCGCAATAACTTTTTTCGTCCAGATATCTAAATAATTGATTTTCAAAATGTATATCTTCTGGAGAATTGCCAAAACAACCACCCATTTTAAAACTCCTCTAATTCTATACAAGAGAATGTTTGGACTTGCCACCAAACCGGTACATTACAGCCGGAATACCCCTCTTATCCGGCTTGGCTCTGTTATGATATTTTCTTTTTTCCAAAATATTCATCAAGTGCTTCCATTCGTTGATGAACATCATCCAAAAACCTTTTTGCTCCGATTGCAAATATTTTGATATTTGCAAGTGCAGTCAGTGTTTCATCCCTTGTCATAATTCTTCCGTTGATTGTTGAGATTTGCTTCAAATCATCTTCAATCATCTTCTTTGCATCGTCGATTGTCGTGTCAAAATAGTTCATTACATACCTCCAAAATAATTGACTATAAACGTTACCGCAAAAAACATTATTATTGATATGATTATTAATATTTCTAATTTCTTCATTCCATACCCTCCAATTTAAAGTTATCACAAACTTCTATATTTTTAATATTTTTCAAGAATGGCTTTAATGTCTTATTACTCATTTTTTGCCTCCGCGTAATTGTTTTCGCTTTTTCTTTGACAGGTTTTCGAATCTATATTTATTCTTATTTTCAGATAAACTCTTTAAAAAAACATCTTCTTTTTGAGACTCCGTCAATTCAGGAATAGATATTTTACCCCCCTTTATTTTAGAGGGACTGGATTCTAATAATCCAACATAAAGCATCATTAATAATAAATACTTGTTCATTTATTCTCCTATTTCAAAATGATCCGCTCTGACACATCCGGAATAAATCAAAAATTCTTGTAAGGTTGAAGAAATAAACTTTGTCAACTTTTTCGCTTCGATAAGTCGACCTTCTTCTAAGAGCATGATTTTATGTTCTTCCATCCTTTTGGCAAGATTTAACTTTTCGTTCGCGAACATTGTCGACCTTAGCGTTTTTGGCATAATCAACCCCTCTCACAAAAAAATATAGGAGCGGGGTAATCAACGACTACCCCGATTGATTGTATGTCAACACCCTCAATGAAGATGTTGACTGCAATTTTATCCGATATAATTTTCTAATCTTTCTTTGATGTATTCATTACATTCTTTAACCGTCATATTGTTCGCACAATATTTAAAAGGTACATTTTTGTAAATTATTTCAGATATACTCATTCCCCTTAATACCTCAATTACGTCTTTTTTTGTTGTTTTTTTTGTCATACAATCTCCTGCGTTTTTGCCCGCCGGCATTTCAGGTTCGCAAGAACCCGCGAGACTCTCAATCTCTATACTATATATTATACTACATTTATTTTTTTTGTCAAGTATTTTTTGAAAAATATTTGAAATATTTTTATATTTTTTTTGAATAATCAAAAAATTCAAAATATCGCTATATAAAGGAAGAATTCTAATTTTGTTCTATATTTTACGATAAAGTGTATGAAAAAAGATACAGTTTTTAATTTAAAAATAATTTTAAATATTTTATAAATATTTTTCAAAAAATACTTGACAAAAAATGAAAAAGGGATATAATATATAGTATAGAGATTGAAAAACTCGCCGAGAAAACCTTCGGCGATAAGATAAGGTCAATATAAGTCGTGATTCCGTCCCCTTGCGTTCGTAGAACGTTTTGTAGAACACGCAGTCGAGTTGCTGAAACTAAGATCAGCGGAAAAACATGTTGAATAAAAAAATAATCGGCGTTATTGCCGAAATGGCTTCATTGGAAAATGAGGTCGCTGACGGAATGATTCACGTCGGATGTAGTCTTCGTGTGAACGGAGATGAAGACTCAATGACCGCATTATGGTCATTAACCGAAGATGACTCGGTTGAAGTTATTGCCCTCGACGTTCCCGAGGGAAGCAATACGTCCTATATGTGGACGTATTGGACGGCAAGTTCAATACTTGCCGATAATCCTCACATCGTAGTGAGGATAATTGCGGAGATCGAAAAAAATCTTCGCAGAGCGGAGGCTAAGATAATTAGTCTCAAAAGAAATAGATAATTTTTAGTCGGCGCGAGATAACTGACATTAAAAAACTCGTTTTGCAGGATTGCCCTGTTTTGATAGCGTTGCTATCGGGACAGGGCTTTTTTTCATACAGGGGTAGTCGTTGATTACCCCGCTCCTATTTTTTGAAAAGGTAATATAATGAAAGTTAACGACAAAGAATTAGAAGAAATGCAAGCCACCTTTGATCAGTATTTTTTGGGAAAAGGACGACTTACAAAAGAAAAAAATAAAGTTTTCAATTCCAAAGGCTATTGGTATGAAGATGGTCGTATCAATGACCTTTTCAAAGCCTATATGTTAGGTTGTTCACATGGGGCGGAAGTTGCAAGAAAGGAATATACAAATGAATAAAATATATAGGCGATATGACGATAAGTCATTGATGTATGAAGAAAGTTTGAATTATATAATTATTTCATGTACAATTAAAGAAATATTATTTATAGCGGTTGTGAAAAAAGATGATTTTTACACAATCGAAAAATTAAAAAAAAGTAATGAAATAGTTATTTTGACTAATTATTTCATTGGATAAAGGGGGATAAAATGCCGACAGACTGTTATAATTGTGGTTTGCAGAAAAGAGTACAGGCAAACACAATTGAAGAACGAAAAAAAGTTATTGAAAACATTTGTCAAAGATGTATACTTAATCCTGACGGATGTTTTAATTTTAAGAAGGAGGTGAAAAAATGAAAAATATTTTAGTTTCATCTACGAAGTCTCCAATAATCGATCAAGGCTTAGACAAACTTGATTTTGATTTTGCAGACTTTAAATTTAATCAGAAAAAAATTCAAAAACTTTGCGATAAATACAATTATGTAAAATGTATTTTGGTTTTTGAAAATAAATGTAAAAAAAAGAGAGGTAAAGAAAATGAATGATTTTGTAATATTTACTGTGATTATTTCTGCGTGGTGTTTTATTTCTTTAATCAATTTAATACTTTTTGCTTACATTGGAAAAAGAAATAATGAAGTTTACCTATTCCGACAACAGATTTTAGAATACGACTGGGATAATTACAATAAACTACAACCATACAATAAAATGTTATTTAGTTTTAAAAAATTAAATAAAGAAAACTTTTTGAAAAAGGAGGAAACTAATGAATCGCTTTAAAAATTTTTTTGCCGGTATTATATTTGCCTTAGCAATTGAGGCGTTATTTCAAGACTTAATTGGCGTTGTCAATTACTGTACATTTGTACAAAACGTATGGATATCGCCGTTTATTTCAATGCCCATTGAAATAGGCTTGTTAATTTTAGCGTGCCTTATTGTTGTTAAGAACAAAAAGATATAAGTCTATGATAACTATGATCGAATTATTCTCTGGAATAGGAAGTCAAACGCAAGCGCTAAAAAACATTGGTATCGACCATGAAATAATCGGAATTTCTGAAATAAATAAATATGCTATAAAAGTTTACGAAATGTTACATGGCAAAGTAAATAATTTAGGTGATATAACTAAGATTGAAAGTTTGCCATATTGTGATTTATTGACCTATAGTTTTCCATGCCAAGATTTATCAATTGCCGGGAAACAAGCCGGAATAAAAGAAGGCACTCGATCTGGTTTATTATTTGAAGTTGAAAGACTGTTAAATGGCATGACCAAAAAACCTAAATATTTATTATTGGAAAATGTTAAAAATCTAATATCAGAAAAATTTTATAATTCATATCAAGACTGGTTAAATAAATTAACGGCTTTCGGTTATGTCAATTATTCAATGTTGTTAAATGCTAAAGACTACGGAATACCTCAAAATAGAGAACGTGTTTTTTGTGTTTCAATTAGAAATGATATTAATAAATTCTTTTGGATACCGGAAAAACAAAAACTTGAAATAAAATTATGTGATTTTTTAAAAAATAAAGTTGATAAAAAATATTATTTAAGTGAGAAATTAAAAATCGGATTATTCCAAAATGCAAAAGTTAAAGGTCGAATTATTACAGATATAGTAAATTGTTTAACATCAAGATATTATAAAGATGGAAAGGAAAACTTAATTATAGTTGATGATATTTTCAAAAATAGAAATTCTCGGTTTTACGCTGAATATTCGCCGACACTAAGAGCCGGAAAATGTAAAGAATTGAAAGTAATCGATTTGATATACAGTGAAATAAGACGTTTAATTCCTCTTGAATGTTTTCGACTTATGGGATTTAAAGACGATCAATTTAATAAAATTACCGGTATTTCTGATACTCAATTATACAAAATGGCGGGTAATTCAATAGTAGTTAATGTACTTGAAAAAATATTTATAAATTTATTAAGATGATAATATATGAAAAAAACAAAAAAATTTAATCCTCTGTTGGCAAGTTCCTTGATTTCTTGAATATGTTAGCGAAGGCTTTGATAAGAAATTCCTTTGTATTTTTATCATTATTCATTTCATTATTGAAGTCTTCCCATTTTACAGAATAATTAAGCCAGTTATCGGATAACCATGTTGATTGAAAAGCTTTTATATTTTGGACTCTCATTTCTATAGTTATTTTTTTATCGTCATTTTGTATAACCTCTTTAATCCGGTCGTGTATTCTATACCAAAATAAACTTATCATTGTATCGAATATACGAATCTCTCTATTATGATGGTCAACATCATTAGACGCTGACAATTCGCGGTATAATGTTTCAAATGTATCTTTTAATCTTACTTTGACTTCATCTAATACACATTCTATATACTGCATTGTATCAGGGAATTTACGCTTTGAAAAAAGATTGAATACCCATTTGCCAAAAGAAATATTTATTCCTTCAAATAATAGGCTTATGACTATTAATAATATTACTGCACTAATGAAGGTTAATATCATTTGCATTAGCACCAAAGGTATTTGAACGCCTAATATAGTCATACTTTTTTACTCCATATGATTATTTTAATTAAATAATGTATTACTGATAGTCATTACAACAATTACAAAAATTGAAGCCCATTTTAATATTTTTTTAAATGTAAACTTATCATCTGTTTTTAATTTTAATTGTATTTGTTCTTGCGATTTTAATATCTCTTTATTTTGACTCACAACAAGCATTACCATATTACGAATGCTTTCAATTTCTTTACTTTTAGGAATATTATTAATCATATTCCTTGTATAATCATTTGTTCTTTCGCAAATCTCATTTACTAATTCAGATTTTTCTTTTTCTGTCATAATTGAAAACCATATCTTTCATAATATCGATAACTTATAACTCCCAAAATAATTGCTATAATAGCAACTATTATAAGACAAACTCCGATCACCGGAATGGCTATTTTTATCCCCATACTCAAAAGATTATTTTGTATTTTTAATGCCTTCAAAGTATTCTTGTAATCTTGTAATGTTTTCGATAATTTCTCCAATTCCTGCTTCGCTATTTCCATTGAGAGTGTCAATTCTGTCTGTAATAATAATGCTGTTGTCAATTCGTCCTTTAAGCGCTTTATTTGTATTTTCTGATTTGACAAGTTCGTTTGTAACATTAAGCAAAGATTCATTTGCTTTTTTAATAAGTTCGTTACATTTATCAATTCTGCTTTCGGTATAGTAATACCCCCAGATTCCAACCCCGACTCCGCCGATAATGATACCGATACACAAAAAAATAATAATATACAAAATAGATTTAAATTTTTCATTCATGTTCCGCCCTTTTTATTCAAAAAATTCTTAAGCCATTCTATCGCTGAGTCAAGCAATCCGGCTTTAATCGCAATGTCAAATATTACTGTAATACCGCCGGCTATGACTGGCATTATTAACGTCAGTGCAATTTCAAATATAATGAAATCAAGCCATGCTGAAATAGACTGATAAGCAAATGCTGGAAGTAAGTTCAATACAAATGAAGTTGCAAAACTTAAACCTATTACTTTTAATGATCGCATATCTTTATTATCATCTTTGATTATTTTTTTCAAGAAATGTACCACTGGAATAAGCACTATCAAAACAATCAAAATTAAAGGATACGACAAAATTAAATCAAATATTTTTTCACCCATTTTAAGCCCCTTTCCATTTTTCAGACAAATTCAGCGGATTGACCGCATATTTTTGATTAACATAATATTTTTCAGAATAATAAAATCCTGTATTTGTATCATTCCAAATATCCTCTGACTCTACTATATATGTCCCAGAATGCAAATGAGCCGCTATTTTGCCAGTTTTTCCGCCTGTATTTCCGGATTTGCCAATAATACTACCATTTTTTACAACCTGATTTTTGACGACAAACATTTCAGACAAATGAGCTGCTATATAGAATAATCGCTTGTCTTCTATGTCTTGTAATACTATGCAATTACCATAGCCGGTAATTCCTTTTATTGCTGAAATAACTATACTCTCTCTATCCGTTATAATAGGTGTTCCGATAGGTACTGGAAAATCTATTCCTTCGTGATATGCGTATATAGCATTAGGTATACCCACATAATTTTCATTGAAAAAACCTTTTACTTTTATTTTTTCATCTTTTGGTCTAATCATTTTTTCTCCTCATAGATTATCATACCATCCAACAGTCGTCAAACTACAATAACAACCAGCATTTGAAGCCCTTATAGCTATTTCACTACTGGAATCTGTCTCTATATATTTGTCTGAAAAAACTACATCTTGACTGCTACTCAATAAATAATCATCTGTTGTATTAGGGGCATTATCTGTCATATATTTTGGATTTACATAAGCTGCGTTAGTTGTTCCTGACCCCGTTAGTGTGAATGATGTTAATGCAAAAGAATTAGCAGGTACATCCATCGCTACATTTATTCTATTGGTAGTCCCGAATATCGTCCACGCTCTACTATTTATTTTAACATAATTATTAAAATAAATTTTATTTCCTTCCCTCCACCATTTACCTTGTCTCCAATTACTTGACGAGTCTGTCCGACCTACTCCAATTACTCGGTAATAAGTATAGCCTGCTGGTATATTTGAAGCTATTTTAGACGTATCAAAATATATATTAACCGTTCCGTCAGTCTTCATTATCTTAATCATGTAATACGTAGTATTAGCCGCTACAGTACCACCTACATACATTCCCCCATTACCAGTACCAAACTCAGCGTCTATCTGACGAACTATTGCGGTATTGGTCATTAAGACGGCTCTTGTTGAATCTAAACAACTTCCCGCACCAAAAGCAATATCGTGATCTGTATCTGTATCATGTGCAATTGTACCGGTTATTTCTCCAGAAATAACATAAACAGGTAATAAAAGAT